>JAYSTG010000023.1:0-5969 GCA_043719965.1 Saprospiraceae bacterium
CCAGAGGGGGTAGTGTATAATAATATTAAAAACAAGTTAGTAACTCGAGTTTTTTCAACAATACATCGTGGAACGCCATATGTTAAATTGAATAATTACGCATAAAAAAATATTTTAATAAACATTTGGTTGAACGTAGAAATTCGGACAGGCGGTCTTTGGAGGGGGTTGGGGGGGTGGAAAAAAATTAACCCACCAAAAAGCCATCGTCAGAAAACAATTATTGTAACGACAAGAACTTGAATCCATTATTTGTGGAGGTACTTAAAAATATGGTTGAAGTAAGTATTACGTTGACTTGGTGATATTTGCCAATGGATTCTATGCATTATTTCCACCCCCTTCTCCCTCCAAAGGGGGATAATCCCCTACTAAACTTTATCAAAATAATCTTTCAGCACCTCAAAAATAAAGATTTAGCCGGTTAGAGTAATAATAGGATCATTTCAAGGTAATAGTACAAGTTTGAAAATCAAGCTAAGGATTTGAAAATCAGAAAAGCAGGTTATAATTGATGTAAGACAAGCATCAAAGTACGCCCTGATAATTCCTTGTTTTTAAACACATTTAAAAAGGCTGTACATTTAACCTATGATTAAAACCTTACCCTACCTGATGATATATCTCGTACTGATGACATCCTGTGCTCAGATTTCTTCATTCCAAACAGCAAGGACCACGGCCAAAAGTGAAGGCGAATTCGGTGCCAGTTTAAATATAGCTGGAGTGAGTGGGGGATTTGATGATGAAAATTACGCTTTTCCCACCATTGAATTATGGGGTCGTTATGGTGTAGGCTCCAAAACGGATATAGGATTGAAGATCAGTTCAGGATTGACATTTTTGTTTGATGTCAAACAGCAATTGGTAGGCGACCAACAATCCAAGTTTGCTTTCGCTATTGGGGGCGCAGCAGGCGCCTTTCCGGCAGGAGTATTGGTCTATCAATTTCATGTACCAATGTATCTATCTTATCACCCTAGTGAAAAAATAGCCTGGTATCTGACTCCACGCTATGTCTTTCAGGGCATTTCTGGCGAGGGTAGTGCCAATTATATGGGCTCTTCTTTAGGTGTATTATTCGGCCGTAAGGTTAAATTTGGTATAGACCTAAGTTATAACGGAGTATTAGGGGAAGTAATTGGTTTGGAAGACTCCTATATTGGGGCACGCTTTTTTAATATTGGATTCGGAGTCAAAATACCGATCCGATAGTATTGAGCGATTAAAATCGAATGGTGCAAGATCAATATCAATATCTATTCATAGATCTATTCTCTTTTGCAGTCCCTTTCTTATTTTCTTTCGAACGAAAATGGTTGCATTTTATAGGCCAATGGAGGTCTATCCTGTTCGGCCTGGGTTTGATGTCTGCTTTTTTTATGGTTTGGGACATCCTATTTACTCATTGGGGCGTATGGGGATTTAATGATCAATACTTGGTAGGACTTCGGTTTATAGGACTGCCCATCGAAGCGTATTTGTTTTTCTTATTGATTGGGTTTTGTAGTTTGTTTGTATATGCATCCATGAATCATATCATTCAAAATGCCTGGCCTGAAAAATGGTTTAAAAGGCTCTTATTCTTAATTGGATTAGTGAACCTCATGCTATCCATCACCCATACAGAGCGGTTATATACGTTTTGGGCTCCTGGGTTGAATGCCTTAGCTATTTTCATTATTTTGAGATGGGGAGCATATTTTTTTTCGTGGAAAAAATTCTCTATTGGATATATCGTTAGTTTTATTCCTTTTATGGTCGTAAACGGCATGTTGACTGGCCGTGTCATTCCACAACCGATCGCGTGGTATAATAATAATGAAAACCTGGGCATCCGACGGGGCACTATACCAATAGAAGATAGCCAATACATGATGTTGATGATGATTTCGAGTATCTATGGATATGAATGGTGTAAAAATTATTAATATCCAGGGAGTCATGATTCAACCGCTTCATTGGAAAAATCTTCCTAATTTTCCTTAAAGCTTTTACTTTTATATTTGATGTATTGAAATAAAAGTACTTTCAAATTTACAAATAACAATTAGCCAAACAAAAACCAACTTTTGAAAACTGCATATTTAAAAAACCGATTTTATTTGATCTTGGTAGTACTATTCCCCGGTAGCCTACTTCGGTCTCAGTCCGATACGACCTCTTCATATTTGGATGAATTGCCCGCCATACAAATCAGCGCTTATTCCAAACGAAGTGACCTTGTGCGCCTGCCTGCAGCCTTTCAAATCATTCAGGATACCTTCCGATTGGATCATTCGTTTTCATTTGCATCATCATTCAATCAAGCTCCAGGGGTACGACTTGAAGAGCGGTCACCTGGAAGTTATCGATTGAGTATCCGAGGTTCTACGCTCCGATCCCCATTTGGGGTTCGTAATGTCAAAGTATACCTCGATGGATATTCATTAAGCGATGGTGGTGGAAACACCTATTTGCAACTAATCAATCCTGAATTAATTCAAAAAATTGAAGTACTCAAGGGACCTGCGGCAAGCTTATACGGAGCTGGGACAGGGGGCGCTGTCCTTTTCAGCTCACGGCGTAGTGTAAATCAAATCCAATTGGGTGTAGGCTCCTATGGTCGATGGCAGGAGTCTATTCAATTGATTAAGAATTATAAAAAATGGAAGTTTCAATTTTTTCAAAGTCATCAGTCAGGAAAAAATTATCGCGAACAATCAAAACTAAGGAGAGACATGATGCATATGACTCAACATTATCAATCCAAAAAATCAAGTGTACATTTTTTTCAATGGTATGGCGACTTAAAGTATGAGACTCCCGGCGGACTCACTGCGGATCAATTATCCAAAAACCCGAGACAAGCTCGCCCTGCTGCTGGCAGGTTACCTGGCGCTGTGGAACAACAAGCAGGTATTTATAACAAAACATTAATGATCGGATCAGGGTATGAATATGATTTCTCATCGAGATGGAGCATGGACATCAAATTACACGGTTGGTATACTGATTTCAAAAACCCATTCATCACCAATTTCGAAACCCGCTTTGAAAATAATATCTCCATACGACCAGAATTAAAATATTTTAAATCTTTATCTCAAGGCAATCTTGAATGGACCAGTGGTCTCGAGTATTTAGATCAAAAAAGTATAATTAAGAATTTTGGTAATAATAAAGGCAGTCGTGACACACTACAAAATGCCTCTCAAATAAATAGTAACCAGACCAATGGGTATACTCAAGTCCAATGGAATCATCGTCGATGGCAAGTGTTGACAGGTATGAGTCTTAATCAACAAGTATTTAATTATAAAAGCAGATCTGACCAAAAATTTGTTAGAAAAGAAAGTGGTCCGGTAGTCATGCCCAGGTTTTCTGTTTCATACAGTATACATCCAGATCAAAGTGTATTCCTATCTGCAGCCAGAGGCTACTCTCCCCCTACCGTGACAGAGATCAGACCATCATCCGGTGAATACAACCACGAGTTATTACCCGAAAATGGTTGGAACATGGAGGTAGGATATAAATCTTTTACCCAACCCCTGGACTTCTCTATAAATCTTTATGCCTTGCAATTACAGGACGCTATCGTACGACGCAATGATGCCGCTGGGGTGGAATACTTTGTCAACTCCGGAGGAGCACGAATGAATGGAGTAGAATCTTGGGCAAAATACAAAAGCAAACGATTCCATATCTCCGCTGCAATAGCATGGCAACCCTATACTTTTCAGAATTATAAGCAACGAGTTATTGATTTTAGTGGATTACCCGTGACCGGTGTGCCAGAATTTACCCTGTCAAGTCAACTTGATTATACATTAGCTCAATTTATACACCTGGGTGTCGGATGGTATCACCAAACCGATTTACCGCTAAATGATGCCAATACTGTGCTTTTACCCAAATATGACCTTTTAACTGCTTTTTTACGACTGGATATTCGTAAAGGATTGTATATGACCTTATCGGTAGACAATCTATTGAATGCCTCCTATAGCCCCGGGCCGGACATCAATGCAGCTGCCAATCGATATTTTAATCCCGGCGCTCCACGTAGTCTCATGGTTGGTGTAAGATATACTTGGTGAGAATAATAACAGAATGCACTATTCATCCGTTACTTTTGAGATTGATTTCATGATGTTATCTCGTTCTAGATTCTGCCTGCTTTTTTTAACTTTTGCAATTGTGGTGAATGCACAGCAAGGTGGAAAATCTGTCTTTCAATCCCTTACATTGGCGCCTTCTGCACGGACTCTGGCCTTGGGAGGCAAAGTAGTCAGTGTGCAAGACAGTGATATCGTATTATCCCTGATCAATCCTGCTGTCGCCTATGCATCCAGCACTCGTCAGGTAGCCATCAATCAAAGTTTTTATTATTCCGGTTCTAAGTACACTACTCTAGTAGGCGCTCATCATCTCAATGGACAGCAGATGACCATTACTGGGGCTCTACAATACCTTAATCATGGTGATATTATATCCGCTGATGAATTTGGAAACAAAATCGGAACATTTGCAGCTAGTGAATATACAGTAGTGATAGGAGCTTCTAAGAAATTATTTGACCCCTTAAGTATAGGCATTCATCTAAAGTATATTGGATCGAAAATCGAATCCTATAGCAGCCAAGGTATAGGCATCGATCTTGGTGCATTATATGTCTTAAAATCTGGGAGGCAATCTTTAGGTCTTTCGATCAGAAATATAGGAAGTCAATGGAATTACTATCAGGATGCAAAAGAGCCTATGCCATTTGATATTTTATTGGGCTTTAGCCATCGACTAAAATATGTACCGTTTAGGTTGACTATGACTGGACATCATCTTCAAACATGGAGCCTAAGGTCAGAGGAAGAAGAGCAATCCAATCCCATCTTTGGTGATCAGACGCCTTCGACTTCAGCCTTTTCAAAAGTTGTAGACAATCTTGCTCGACATTTGATATGGAGCGGAGAAATATACCTTGGGAAATACGCACCCATACGCATCCGATTATCTTATGATCATCAACGACATCAAGAGTTGAAAGATCTCAACTACGGTGGTTTGGGTGGATTTTCAACCGGAATAGGGATCAAAGTATCGCGTATGATGGTAGATTATAGCGTGGCCCAATACCATCTGGCTGGAGCAGTACATGCCTTGGGTATAGGGTATAAATGGAAATAACTATCCTACGCTACTTACTTAAAGAGCGTTTCCTATCAAATATGTAAATTATCCTATTATTTTGATAGGATTTTAATAGCTTTATGATAGGATAATTTGTTTGTGGAAACAGCAAGACAGCTGTCCTTCTCCAATATTATTGATATACACTCCTTATTGATTCGTGATTTAGGAATATCCAAATCAATTAGGAATCGATTGGTGAGAATTACCCGCACCTTCTATACTCCGTTGGAAAATGAATTCCTAATTCAGCAAGCTATAGAAGACTTATGCATCCTGGTAAATCAAAAACAGAATGTATATGAAAAGGCGTTATTGACCATTTTAATGTTGAGTTATATTCAGCCTTTTGAAGATGGCAATAAGCGTACTGCTCGATTCGCCGGAAATTCATTGTTGATAGCCTCCAATGCTTGCCCGCTTTCCTATAGGACAGTTTCCATAGTTGATTATAAAAAGGCAACCTTACTGTTTTATGAGTTAAACAATGTAAATGCCTTTAAAAAACTATTCTTAAACCAATATGAGTATGCTGTAAAAAACTATTATTGAATGATCATCTCTGCTCATTTATCCACGTACACTTTTACTCCTGCAAACTCCTGATCACCATTACTTTTTTGTATTTCGATGCGGTTCGGTGAGATGGATTTATGTACAAGATAATCTTTGACACCTTTTGCTCGTTGCATAGCATAATTTGGCGTGTTTTCGGAAGAGGCGCACATGCCTACCAGGGTTACTTTTTTTGATTTGTTATGGGCGAGATAATCTAGCAATTCACCCATTTGGTGGATGGA
>JAYSTG010000221.1:0-13092 GCA_043719965.1 Saprospiraceae bacterium
TGGAGACATTCAAACGACATCCTAACGACATTCTAAAAGCAAGTTATAGCAGGATAAAGGCATCCTAAAGTTTGGATTTGAAACTAAATAATATACAACATATGTACTATGTTTATTGATGTATGACTCTTGTGCACGAGATCGCCAACTTTGATAGATTTGGTTGCTCTTGCCTGAAGTAGAGTAATTTTATCTAAAATTTATTTATTATTTAACAATATTTATTATATTTATTATGTATAATTTAAAGCGCAAATTAGTTATATTATTGATAATGATTATTATCATGAGTTCAAGAAGCAATGTTGCCCTTTCGACAAGTTGTTGGATATGCCTTGATGCACGAATGGATAGGAACACTGGCATCATATATTGTATGCAATCGGGACCAGATGCATGTTGTGCTCAAATTGAATGTCTATAGGTATAATAATGCTTTTAACAGTATTATACCTGCTGTAGCAGAATTGTCCCTTTTTAAATAAGTTGCTGAATTTTTTAGTCCTGTCATTTAAAGAATAAATTTATCCAGATCTAATTAGTTTATTTTATTCCAACTAGAAGAGTTATTTTCACTTTTTTATTTTAAATATACATTGATGAATAAGTTTGGGTTATCAAATTTTATTTTAATTGTTTTTGGATTATTTACTATTTTCTGCGCTCAAAGTAAAATGAACCCAGAGCCTAGTTTAGTTAACCAAAAAAATTCTAATCAAATTAGCTTTGAGCTTACTGATTCGATAGAATTCAAAAATTATAATTTTAAAATATTATTGATTGTTGATAAGTTAGGGAGTAAATATTTGGGATATGATGTAGCCGCTGACAGATTAATAGAATTCGATTTAAGTGGCAAGATTTTAAATCGAATTGATTTTAGAATTGATGATGCTTTTAATATTCTACTTCCCAAATTCGGTTTTAAATATCTGGACGAAAATCAAATAATTATTGCAGAAAGGGGCGGTGTAAGTATATTGGATACTAAATTGAAAAAGAGGCGATTCTTAAATAATAATTCATTGTTTGGCCGCTCCATTGAACACAGAATTGGATTAGTTAAAAACAAAGATGACACTATACTTTTCATGGGAGTTATCCCAGCAACAGACATGAATGAAATAGTAGTGAATGAGGAAGAAATGAATAACATGAATAACGATTCCCGATATCCAGACCGTGGTGAACAATTTAGAAATAACATGACTTCATTCAAGATCGGAGATAGTCTGTATCACAGTATAGCACCATTTCCGACAAATTCTGTTTACAAATCCAAGGACATTTTTTTCCCCTATAATTCAATTAAAAGCTTTGTATGCGAATTGAAATATTATATTGTAAATGAGTATGAACCTGTAGTCTGGGTATACAATATAGATGGGGCTAATTTAAAACTAGTTGATTTTATATCGATATTTCCGCGTGAAATTTATAGCATAAGAGGTTTACCATATGGCAAACCTTATAATCGATTAGAATACGAAAAAATGAACATGTCTAATATTTCTTTTTCCAAATTGTTTGTAGCTGATGACACCATTCTGGTTTCTTATACGCATGGTCTTGAATCTGAAATAATTGAAAGAAGTAAATCAACTGCAGAGCTCTACCAATCATTTAGCGAAAAATTTCAAGAATACATCATTTTAATGATTAAAGGTAATAAAGTTGGTATAGAATTTCCTCTACCCCGATTTGCCAGAAATGTTTTATATATTCATTCACTGAATGAAATTTTAGTATCTAAAAACTCTTATAAAATGGGAGAAGATCATATTGACAAAATTTACATTTTTAAACTGCATTCCATAAAATAATTACCTGACATTACCAAGAACTATTTGTATAATATAGCTCGCACTCATAGATATTTTGCTGGGTTTCATGCAGAATAAATAGTTGATACCGAGATCTTCTTCAGTTTGTATTACTTTTTATTGTATTTATTGAAAGATTTGATGGTATCGACTTTATTTTATTTCGCGTCGATCCGTTCGTTTTAATCGATAATGAATCTTAATATTTTTCTTCCGCCGCCTCAGCTTTATGAGCCAACTGTAAATTATTGCTTATTATCAACCTATCTCCATTTTTAAGGCCAGTTAATAGTTCTATTTCGACACCATTGTTTTTGCCAATATCCACTTAGTTTCATTTGGCCAAACGGTCTTCCATGGTAAATACGACTGGCTTATTGCCTCTGCTTCTAAATTAATCATGTAAAAAATTCTTGCCAACTTCCCAAGAAAGCCCAATTTTTGACAAATGATTAAAATGTCTATAGGCGAAGCCAAAATTAAGTTTGCTGAAATTTTAGATATGACGCAAGCAGGTAAGACCATTATTATTATATTCTTCTATAGGCCTAAAAACGTATTGGTAATTAACTACTAAACTACCTTACTATTTCTCCTCCACCACCACAGCCTCATGAGCTAACTGCAAATTATTGCTCACAATCACCTTATCCCCATTTTTCAATCCATTCAGCAGCTCGATATCCACACCATTATTCCTTCCTATTTCTACATAGTTCCATTTAGCCACAGGGCCTTCAGCAGTAAATACGACAGGTCTATTACCTCTGATCACTACAGCTTCTTTGGGCACTAAAAGGGAGGGACGAGCTGGAGCTTTTATGATCGCATGGCCATGCATCCCACTATATAATCTGCTTCCATGATAAGATAATAAATTTATAGTCACCTTGGCCATTCCCGAAAGCTCCATCTTTGGGTTTATAGCATAGACTTTGCCTTTGAGGATGTGGTCAGGAGTAGCAATACTTTTTACCTCGGCCTCTTGGCCTATATGTATGAGCGGCAAATCAGATTCCAGTATCAAACATTCAAAGATATTGGATGAACTAATCAAAGTAAGTATTTCATCACCGCTTCTTAATGTCTGTCCTGCTATTACGTTTACATTGGCCATGATACCACTGAAAGGAGCATTGATGACTGCCTGGCGTATATTAAATTGAATTTCTTTGATTTCTTGCTCCGCAATAGCAAATCCGGAGCTGATATAGAGCTTTTTTTCAATTTCCTTTACTTCGGTCGGAGATTTGTCTGCCATCAATTTTTCATAACTTATGAGTTGGCTTTCATACTCTTTAGCAGCATTGTATCGAGCGATTTCTGCTCGATCAAGTTTTAAAGCCAGATCAGATGTATCGTATTGTAGGATCACTTGACCATGTTGTACTCTTGCTCCTGTCCTTGCTATACTATAAATGACCTTCCCATTTTGAGACGAGTATAGTTTAATTTCTTTTTCAGGTTTGATAAGACCGTTTGCTTCTATACGATATTCAAACATTCCCTCTCTGCAAAGTGCTGTCTTGACAGGTGTAGCAGAAGTATCTTTGTTGGATACAATGACAGGCGCTTCTTCATTGCTGACCTTATCTTTACAAGAGATAAACATAAGCCCGCTAATGGTCAACACTCGAAATATAATATATATGGTATCCTTCAAATTCATTACCTCAAGATACACGTTTTGTCCAAATTATTAATTGAAAAATTATTAAATTGTGAATTCAATAAGAAAATAAATTTCCATTTAATCCCACCTAACCACGTATAACTAGCTAACCACTTGAAAAGTCCATTCCGAATAGTTTTTATATTTATTACACTTGCGTGTTTAGGTATTGGCTCGCTCCCATATTTAGCGGTTGACTTCTTGCCCAAAACTCAATCGACCACTCTAATCCTTAAGGTTGGATGGCCCAATGCATCCCCTGTATTGATGGAATCTCAGGTGGTGCAACTCATAGAAAATGTATGCTCCGGAATTACTGGCTTACATCATATAAACTCCGTGTCATTTTATGACAAGGCAGAAATAAGCCTGGAGTTTAAGCCTAAGGCAGATATGGCTATGGTCCGATTTGAATTGGCATCTATCATTCGACGAATATATCCGGACTTGCCTTTGGGCGTTACCTACCCCATATTCGATTTACAAAGCGGACAGAATCAAAAAGAAAACGAGGCAGACCGACCTATCCTCGTATATTCTATTAATGCTCCAGAGCAGCCATTTGCTATCAAATCTAAAGCTGAAGAAATTTTTAGAAAGGCTTTATCTGAATTTAATGACCTTAAAGAAATTCGATTGTCCGGCACAGAAGATTTACAAGTGACGATCCAATTTGATCTAAATAGATGTGCAGCCTACAAGGTGGCTCCTCAAGACATTCTTCAATATTTAGCCATTCACCATAAAGTGACATATCCTGGCACTTTAAAAAGCATTGACGGCCTTGAATATTTTATCCGGATCAACCATCAAAGCCTCGATTTAAAAAGTTTAGAGCAATTAATAATTCCTATCGGGGTAAATCGATTGCAATTGAAAGATATCGCCCGGATCTACCTCGAAGATCAACCTGTGAATAGATATTTCAGGATAAATGGAAAAAATAGCATCCACCTCATGTTATTTGCCAGGGATAGAAGTAATAGAGTGGTACTTGCCGAAACTTTGAAGTCTAAAGTAAATTTTTTACTAGCCTCTTTACCGGCAGGATATGAATTGCACTTGGATACAGATGATAGCTTATTTTTAAAAGAAGAATTAAATAAAAATTACCGCCGAAGCTTAATGGCCCTTGCTATTTTAGTTGTTTTTTTATTAATTTCCTATAGAAGTTGGAGATACCTGCTCATATTGATGGCAAGCCTGATCATCAATCTTGCTTTGACTGCCTTGGCCTGTTATTTTTTAAAGATATCTATTCACCTATATTCTATTGCAGGGCTATCGATATCTTATGGTATCATGATCGATAATAGTATAGTTACACTGGATTACTATCACCAGTATAGGAGTCGGCATATGTTTTTGGCTGTGCTGGCGGCCACACTTACGACAATAGTGTCTCTATTGTTTGTCTTTTTATTACCCGATGAATTAAAACAAAATCTGACTGACTTTGTTGCCATTGTTTCTGTTGCTTTAGGAACATCTTTGTTAGTGTCTCTTGCATTTACCCCTGCTTTATATATGTTAGTGCATGGTCAGAAGGCAAAAGACAAAACGAGTGATACAATTTCATGGAATCATTCGAAATCAGAAAATTTTTATTATCAATTTATTTATTTATTACAAAAATTTAGAAAGAGTTTTACTCTTTTAATGATATTGATGTTCGGACTTCCCATTTTTTTATTGCCGTATAATTGGGCCGGGCACACCTACTATAATAAGACTTTCGGAAGTGAATGGTATCTGGAGCATTTGAGGCCAATAGTGGACAGAGTATTGGGTGGAACATTGAGACTATTCATACGCGATGTGTATGAAAAATCGGGTTATAGAGATCCACAAAGAACCAGGCTCTACATAAGCGCCCAGATGAAATATGGGACTACCATAGAACAAATGAATACCATACTTACTCAATTTGAAAAGTATTTAGAGGGTATTACGGGTGTAGATCAATATTCAACCAATATTTATTCAGGTCAATCGGGTTTTATAGAAATTGGTTTTACGAAGGAATATGAAAATTCTGCCTTGCCTTGGCAACTTAAAAGTCGCCTTACTGCTAAAGCTACAGACTGGAGCGCCGTAGAATGGGCGATCTATGGTGTGGGGCAAGGATTCAGTACATATGGTAATGAGCAGATACCCAGCTATAGGGTACTCATGAAGGGTTATAATAATGAAGAGTTGGAAATCCAAGCCAATGTACTCAAAGAAAAACTGATGCAACATCCGAGGGTTCAAAAAGTCAATACCAATGAAAGGCTTAATTGGTCTGAACGGGCTAGTTGGGAGTATGTCCTAGCATTAAAAGAAAATACGATGGCTTCTTATCAAATTACCAAGGAACAATTATTTTCAAAAATTAATGATATCAGCCAAACCAAACTAACAGGACAAATGTTGACTTTAAACGGAAAACCTTATCCCATAGTATTAAAAGAATCCGGCTCTTCGGATTATGATCTTTGGGACATGACTAATGTCCCTTTACAGGTTGATACCCAAGCCACATTTAAATTAAATCAACTGAGCAATCTGGTATTAACACCTACTGCAAGTGCACTGCACAAAGAAGATAGACAATATATCCGCTTAGTAGCTTTCGAATACCTTGGAAGTGACCATTTTGGCTCTGAATACCTTGATAAGGTTTTGGACCAAATGAAAAAGCAATTACCGCTGGGCTATACAGCAGATCGACATACCTGGCGATGGGGGAGCAGTGATCAAGCAAAACCGTACTGGCTCCTAGGATTGATAATTTTGAGCATATTTTTTATCTGTGCATTGATGTTTGAAAGTCTGAAGCTTCCCTTTTATATCATCCTTATGATTCCTCTTTCTTTCGTGGGTTTATTTTTGATCTTCATTTGGGGAGACTTTTATTTTGATCAGGGAGGGTATGCAGCATTTGTGATGCTGGCTGGGCTAGTAGTCAATGCTGCGATATTTATTGTTCATGATTTTCAACAAGCAATAAGGCAGGTAGCCCATGTTGATTACAACAGATTACTTATAAAAGTCGTGAGTAATAGGGCCCGAACGATATTGCTGACCACTGTCTCTGCGATTTGTGGCCTATTGCCTTTTATCTGGGAAGGTCAAAAGGAAGTATTTTGGTTTTCGCTGGCGGTAGGTGTGATGGGAGGGCTGGTGTTTTCGATGTATGCAGTATTTGTGGTATTAGTAGTATTGTTATGGAAAAGGGTTGGAGTGAGCGCTTAGAAAGTAAGATAATCTTTACTTAAACATATCTTTCTTGATTTTAAATTTTACTAACAAATTTTTCTTGGGGTTTGAAAGTACAGCATCCTTAAACTGGCGATATCCAAAAGACCTCTGCAAAACATCTTCATTAAAACTACGTTCATTGACCTCGTGAGTTTCGTGAAATGAATAAATAAAATCATTCTCGTCCAAGTTGAGAACGATTGGGAACATATCTTGGGTAGTAATATCATTGAAAATTTTTCCTAATTCTAAAATAAAATACTTTTGAGTTTCTTTTTCTATAAAAGCTAAGTAGATTCTATTATTTTGGCAGTAGGAAAGAATGATATAGTTATCATTTTCGTGAAAATCACACTCAATAACTTTTTTATTAAGAAATAGATTGCAGATACTCCCTCGGTTATTCGAATTTACGGTTAATAATTCTTTCGATGAAAGGGATTTGTTTTTAAACGAAAATTGGTATTTTAGTTTACACTGATCATTAAGTAAAAAGATTTCAGATTGATAACATCTGAAGTAGGAAAGTCCTGCGGAAGTTTTAAAAAACATTTTGTTCGGAGTAATACAATGGTAAGCTTCTTTTTTCAAATAGGTCTGTTTAGCGATATAATTACTATCTGTTACTGTTATTTGATAATCACTTCCTCCTCCATTCATAAAATAATATTTGTTATTATAAAGCGAAAATCGAATGCCGGGAAAATCGATATTGTTATTGCTTCGATATGTCAAATCAGCTAACGAATAATTCAAAATAGTACTCTGCGAAGTCAAAATACTAAGTGAATGTCCATACACTAAGACATCTAAGGGGATGTCAAAAATATTTGGACCGGCTTCTGGATATATGGCGCCATCAAAATTTCCATTCTTCTGAAATTTGTAAACACCTTTAGTAGAGAACATATTTAAAAAAACATAATGTTCATCTAAAATTAATATTTTGTCAGGCAATGATAGAAATCTTTCAAAAGTATCTAATGGTATATATTCTAAACTTGAAAGTATATCACTCACCCTGGAAGGGCTGATAACCTTTGATTCATTACTAAGGTCTATGATATTTGAACTTTCTATACTGTTATCCTCATTACAGGATTGAAAGAGTAAAACAAATACAATAATCCAGTTAAATTTCATTATTCACGTAAGTTGTTAATACATAAATAGTTGATCAAGCATTAATAAAGTATACTTACTTGATCAACCATCAATGATTAATTCGTAACAGAGGCAACAGCAGGACATTTAGTAGATTGACCACAAGTACAAGTCAATCCTGTGCCATTTTGATGACATACCTGTCTATCACCAGTTCCCCATCCAGGACAATCTATAACTTCAACTTTACAAACAAGATCAACTCGAGCTGTGATCGTGGGAAGGAAACTAAAAGTTGATATCGCAATCAACAAAAACATTACAATTACTTTTTTCATTTTATTGAATATTAAAATAAAAATTAGAACTTGCTACTTCTTGATCACGCAGTTTCGCGATCCTGCGGAGGTTACTGTCATGATGCGGCGCCGTATCCAACAGTCACGAACTAAATACGAATTATAACTAAAACAAATTGTCATATTAAATTAAATGATCACTCTTTTCCACTCTTTTCTTCTCTTTTCCTTTTATTAGGTTCTCATCAATTTGCAGAACTTTGAGTGATTCGTAATGATTATCCTTTAAAAGCTTATGGAATTTTTTCACTAATCCAGGAGCCAATAATCCTCTGAATGAGCCATTATAGCCTTTTGCTCTTAGTTTATTTCTGAGCGTTCGGGTAGACATTCCTTCTTTTAAAGCAAGCTCATACAGATAGGAGTAAGTTTCAAACGATTTTTCCATATTTTAACTAGGAAATTGAATATCCTAAAATAATGGGATTTTAAGAAAATATATTGTATATAATAGCTCTTTTAATATTTTTCATTACTTTCTGCGGGGCTGCTTACTTTATTGATAACCCATAAATGACGACTGTTTACATACTAATTCATTCTATTAAAAATAAGGCCCATCAGCCGTAACCACTTCAAAACCATAGTATTACTTAAAATTACTTACTCTTGTGCCAATTCGATTATATGCATTCAAAAACTGTAACAGCCAATTATTATCAATTAACCATACCCCCCTCATTGCCCCGCATTCACCGAAGTATATCTATGCAAAGGCCTTAAATATCCTACCTTGGACTTGGATTGAAATCTGCAAGGAATCGGCACCCACTGACCTTCTTTTAATTTGGAAGCCATAAAATGTAAATGTGGAGACAAAGTATATCCGGTATTTCCGCTATGCCCAATGATCTGTCCTTGAGTCACGCTATCCCCAATTTGAACTTGGACGCCCTTAAACTTCAAATGCCTATAGGTGGTACGGGTGCTATCCGGATGTTCGATGACAACATAGTTTGCATCGGGTCTATACTTTTTATTCCATCCACCGATATCAGAATCATCTTTGGTGCGAATCACTACACCTGACCTGACCGCATGAATAGGGGTACCTATTTTCATTCTGAAATCGATGGCTGCTCTATATTTATGCGTATATCGACTATAATATCCTTGTACCACTCGGTGTACAGTACCTTCAGAAAATGGCAGCTGATAGATAAAGCTGGTGTCTTCATTTAACTTGCCATATTGATATTTCCTGGCTTCGATCTGAATAGAAGTACGGGCTGGATAACATGCGGCTATAAAAAAAAAGCAGTAAGCGCTTACCCAAAATAAAAATTTATTCATCTATACGATTGTCCTTAATTATTGGTTGGGTTAGGCTTCTTTTTAAATGGATTCCAGTTTTTCAGTTTCTCATTTATTCTTTCAATCTCTTCTTTGGTTCGAGTCCCTAGTAGGGTATCTACTTTAGACTGTAACGCAGAGTCGAGGATCTTGGTTGTTTCTTTTCTGACTATCGAATCTAAGATTTGTTTAGCTTTTTTCTCTGCCACTTTTTTCAATGTATCCCTGATCATATTCGACACGCTATCGAGCTGATCTTTTTTAAGATCTATTTCCTTTTGAATTACGGTTAATAAGCTGTCTTTGGTAGACTCTATTTTAGTTTGCGTTGCTTCTTTAATAGAATCGGCTTTATGTTTAATAGCATCTATCAACTCATCTTTTACTTGATCCAATTTGGATTTACCTCTTGGATCACTGATCCAAGAAATCGAAGTCTGTGGTTGCTTGATAGTGCCTTGTATGTTCAAAAGCAAAAATACGGTATCTAAAGCACTAATAGTTATGCCTTTGGCCGAAACTTCCTTACGCAGCCATTCCAGTTTTTCACTGGTGATGAGTCCAATTTTTTGCTTTTCGAAAACTTTTTTGGGAATACTAAGTACCAGATCATAGTTCATCATTTGATCCAACCGATGTTGGCCGCTGATCTGGATGGGTATTTCGCCATACCTAATTATGAATGGATTGACGGTCACGGTCCCATTATCAATTGTAAACCAATTTTTAGATTTTTCCCATTTAATAAAATTCAAGGAAGGAAGCTGAATTTTATTGGCTAAGTCTTCTAATGGTTTGAATTTGGACATCAGGCCATTAAAAGTTTCTAAGACGCCGGAAGCATCAAATGCTTCAAATATGGGTTCCAATTGAGCACTCAATTTACCTTCAAGAATGACAGAGGATGAGAACGATCCGTCAATCAAAGAAGCTAAAGGTGCAAGTTTGGCTACCATCTTAGAACTTTTAAAAATGTCTCCAATGTTCAATTTAGATAAATCTAACTTGAAATTATATACTGGCAGTGTACCGGATTCCTGAAATACCCCATTCAAATTTATTTTACCATTAAAAAGTGTGCCTGTGCTATTGTAAATTTCAAAGTTTTGATGGCTAAGTTTAGAATCAAGGGCAAGGTTTTTAAAAGTCATATCGCCATATAGCGCCTGTTTAAGGTTGGCTTGAATATTCAAATCGGTTCGTTCAGGAAGATGTTTGATATATATAGTATCTGATTTGGACAAGGTAGAAGCAGTACCCGTCTCCGACAACCATGGGTTCAGGTTGAAATTATCCGACTGAATATAAAGCGATCCAGTCAACAGTTGATTACGATTACTCCAACGATATGGATGTATCAGTCGCCCTTTGATATTCAATGGAGATGAATTCAATGAAAGCGTAGCCTGATTCAAATCCAATGAATCTTGTCGATAATTACCTACGAGGGTGAGATTAGCGATAGTATAATCTTGATATTTTACTACTTGAGCTGCAGAATTAAATCTTACCTGCATCTTTGACACGATGCTATGTTCTTCAGATGGCATAGAGAAACAAGTATCACAACGAATCGAGCTCGATCCACTCCCTGCACTGATTTCATCTAAATCTATGAGCTTACTGTTGGATTGAATATAGATGGTTGCCAATTCCGGATGACTGCTTGCCAAAGCGAGAATATGATCAATATCTATAGTGCCGTTGAAATCGGTATGCCCATATAGTGCATTCTTGATTTGCATTTTGGTACTAATCGGGTGCAGTAAAATATCCAAACTTTCAACCCTAACCTCAAGATAGGTAGGGTATTGGATCATCAAATTATTTGTTTTAAAAGTTCCTGCTAATTTTAATTGATCATACTTTTTTTTAGAAATCTGTTCATTGGTGAATTCAAAATGGGCATCAACAGATGAGTAACCTGACATGTTCATTGAATCGACAGGGTAAGCTTTTTTAAAATCTTCTAAGTCCATATTCCCTTTCAAAGTACCTTTTACATCGATAGATGAACCGATATGAATAAATAATTGGCCTGCTATTGGATTTTTTTGAATGGCAAGTGAATAACGCGGGATTTTAATATCAAAAACATTAAAAAATGAATCCAACGATCTAACCTGCATATCCAATTGGATCTGATCAATAGGATAGGGGAGATGATCATATTTTATTCTCCCATCTTTTATTTCAGTTGTCAACTGAATGATCGGTTTCCTTCCCGTAGAATCATATATTCCTCGCACGCTACCATTTAAAGTAAAATACCCTTCTGTTTTTACTTCAGCAAAATGGTGTTTATAAGCTCCGGGTATCATAGATACGAATTGCTTCAAGTCTGTTTTAGGCGCCTTAAACATAAAATCCCATGCTGAGGATCCTGATGAAATGACTTTTAAACTCCCCATTAACTCAATAACTAACGCATTCAATGTGATCTGATCTTTTGTTAGTGAAATAATATTTGAATCTTGATGATATCTTAAATTCCCATTCCAAGTACCAACAGCATTCGTCATATATTGAATTCCTCCAGAATTTACATTTAAGCTATCCCAACTGCTGGATTGAATTAGGGAAAGTACTGCCTGATCGAAAGATCCTTTGCTTTTGTGATTAAAGTGTTTAAGTTCCGCAAAAGTCATCGCACTGGAATCAATATATTGAAGGCTGCCTTCCAGAATTTCTATAGCCTCTAATTGAAGATTGACATTGGTCGAACCCTTTGACTTGCTTGAATCTGGATTCGTTTTGAGTATCTCCTTCAAATTGAATAAACCATCCTGTAAGGTGACTAATGCCAATGCCGGGGAATTGATTTTTATTTTTTTCAATTCAAATTGTTTAAATCTGGCTTGGATCATTTTGATCAGATCAAAGCGAAGATCCAGGCTTTTGGCTTCAAACAGTTTCGTTTGATCAAAAACGCCATTGCCCAAAACCTGAATGTCCAGAATCTGACAAGTAATCAGCGGAAATTTTTTAAAGATCGAAAGGTTTAAATCGCTAAATTCAATCTTCCCATTGACCCTGTGATTTAGTTCCTTTCTTACGAGGCTCAATACTTTTCCTTTATAAAGAACAGGAATCAATAAACCTCCTAGGATAAATCCAAAAAAGAAAAAGAACAATATTTTAATCCATTTCCTCATTTAATATAATTTACATAAATAACTGATTACCAATATAGTGTTAAAATAATTCATTTTGTTTTCCCATAATTAATATTATGTTAAGTAGTATTTTCACAGATAACGACTCTCCTGTTTATGGGTATTCCAATCCCCAAAATACTTAACGAATATCTGACTTAGATTAAACGCATCATCTATGGCTCTATGTTGTGTTCCTCCAAATTCAAGGCCTTCCGATTCAGTCGCATGTTTTAATCCTTTGGGTTCATAAAGTTTTTTTATTCGTTGATATTGCTTTTTCAAATCTGTGTACGGCGTTATCCAATCGTATTCGATCTGATGCAGTTTGCAATCCGCAATGAGGTATTCAAGATCCTTGTCACCCCAAGCTATAAAATGGAATTCTTCTTGGTCTGTTTCACACCAAGCCAGAAAAGATTTAATCACTTCCTTAAATGATT
>JAYSTG010000222.1:0-4523 GCA_043719965.1 Saprospiraceae bacterium
GGGACACAGAATCTATCTGAATTTGAATTGCATGCAAGAGCTATACTCGGGTTACCTATTCCTGAAATAAAACTGGAAAGGGCAGGAGCAAGCGCAGTAATATTGGCTCAAACTACGGCCGATGGATATCGTTTACAAGGATTGGAGGACGCGCTTGTCCACACCAATACGGATATACGAGTGTTCGGAAAACCATCGATCAGGCCTTATCGGCGAATGGCTGTGGCTTTGGTATATGATCATCTTGAGGTCGATATGCAGGAATTAAGGAATAAAGTACAACATATTGCCGCACAGGTTTCGATTCAAGCAAAATACTAAAAATCAAAACCGAGTAAACACATCAATGGTGTTGCTATTGTAATTAACAACATACATTTCCCTCCCAGCAGAAAATACATCAGAAGGTTGCGCGAACTTTTCGACGATGATTTGTTTTAATTTTCCTTTTAAATCATAGATCAATACTCTATTGCCATTGTAGTCGGTGACCAGTAATTCGTCTGTACTGACATAGATACCCCCTACCATTTTGATGCTATCTCTTTCCCCTATCGACATTTTGTATTTTGCATTGCTATCGAAGACTTGAATTCTATTGTTCTTAGAGTCAGCAACATAGATCAGGCCATTTTTGATTTGAATATCCGTCGGACCATTAAACTGACCATCTCCGATGCCTGGTTGACCGAAAGTCATCACTTTACCACCAACATTATAGTATATCTTATGTTGTGCAAAATCCGTAATAGCTATATTATTACCTTCTACACTTACTCCATACGGAATTTGTAGAAACTCATTGGTCGGAATCGTATTAATACTTTCTTGTCCTTCGACCCTACTAGCCACATGGGCCTCGCTTTCTGCTACTAAAAAGACACCAGTGTTTAATGAGTTGATATATTTTGGTTTTCTGATGTTTTTTATAGCCTCGACAAGGCCTCCATCATAATTCATTTTATGGACTTCGGTTTTAAGTCCACTAGTCACATAAAGATGGGACGCATCCCCTGTAATGCCAATCGGAGATACATGACTCAAAGGGAACACTTTAGTATGATGCCAGTCTCTTCGGGTGTGAGTAGATTTTTTACATGCCAG
This sequence comes from Saprospiraceae bacterium, assembly GCA_043719965.1. Classification (GTDB taxonomy): domain Bacteria; phylum Bacteroidota; class Bacteroidia; order Chitinophagales; family Saprospiraceae; genus JADJLQ01. The sequence continues at coordinate 1,105 of JAYSTG010000222.1, forward strand.
ACTAGAAGAGATAGTTGTTGCTATAATGAAAATATAGATTTTGAACATTGGGTAACAATCTTATTTAGGTAAGAATCAAAATTATGATTTCAATTGGATTTGAATAGCATAATGGAACTACTTAACCATATATTAACCGCTTTTGATATAAATTTCACCTATGCAAAAAATTAACTCTATCAAAGACTAGGTTTATAAAACCACTGGTTGACTTTGAACATTACTTTACGAACTCTGACTAACCCATTCTAGCTCAATTCATTAATTAATACGCACAGATAGGGGTAGTACAAATTTTAATAAATAATAAACACAAATTTTATAATTCATTAACATGTTATTTACCAATATATATTAGGAATGCCCTTACTTTTGTACTCGAAATCAAAATTTAAATTCTTTCCATGCCAATCACAAAAAAATACCTCAAATCAAATAAAATCTGCAAAGTGACTTTTAAAGTCGAAGCAGAAAAAGTATTAAAAGCTAAAAAAGTAGAACTTTTAGGTTCATTCAATGAGTGGAAACCTTCAAAAGAAAACTCTATGAAAAAGCTCAAAGATGGTTCTTTTACGATCACCCTGGATCTCAATACCCCTAATGAATATCAATTCAAATATGTGATCGATGGCAAAGTGTGGCAAAATGAATCTCAAGCTGATCGCCTGGATTACAATGGCTATGGCACTGAGAAAAATAGCGTTATCGTTTTATAGAACTAAATAAAACGCGGCGTTATCGTTTTATAGAACTAAATAAACTAACTTATGACACGGCGTCATCGTACTATAAGAACAACAATCAATCGATGATGCTTGACGCCGGGTCATTACTCTATAAGGACATTTAAGGTTTTTTTATTCATATTCATTTTAAGTCTTGTGAGAACTCTCACAGGGCTTTTTTGTTTCCAATTCATTCAATCGATTGCATAGATTTCGATATTTCGTTTACCTTAGCCTTTCAGAAATAATTTAACCTTTATAAATAAAAAAAATGGATAGGAGATATTTTGTAAAACAAGGACTTACACTTGCTGCGGCCACGCCGCTTTTAAGTACAATGGATTTTGAAGCAAAGAAAAAAAGACATATTGGTATTCAAATTTATACCATCAGAGATCTTTTACAAAAAGATGCAACAGGTTCTATCAAGGCCATAGCAGCAGCAGGCTATAAAGAGATCGAATTGGCAGGTTACAATGCCAGGAAATTTTATGGATTGAGCGCCATGGAAATGAAGAATCTAGCGAAGGGATTAGGACTAAGTATCCCTAGTAGTCATGTTGCAATCAATTTAGTAGATTACTTTAAAGAAAAGGCCTTACCTGCAGAATATCTAGGGGCTATAGATGATGCTGCCATGATGGGACAGACCTTTATCATTCAACCGTTTCTTCCCCCACAATTTAGAAATGATAAGGACAATGCCATGCGGCTGGCTGAAATGTTTAATAAGGCCGGCGAAGCGGCTAAGTCTCGTGGTCTACAATTTGGTTATCATAATCATGCTTTTGAATTTGATCCCATAGGAGATACCAATATGATGAATATCTTCCTAAAAGAGACAGATGCAAAGTTGGTAAAATTAGAGTTGGACTTGTATTGGGTAGTATTTGCCAATGTAGATCCAATTGCTTTAATTAAAAACAACCCTGGTCGATTCGGCCTATATCATATAAAAGACATGGCTAAATCTGAGAAAAGGGAAAGCATAGAAATTGGCGATGGCATCATAGATTTTAATAAAATCTTCAAAGAAACAAAAGGTTTAGGCGCTTCGTATTTTTTGGTAGAACAAGAAGCCTATCGCACGACTTCTCTTGATGCCATCAAAACTAACTTTAATAGGATTAGTAAGTTGAAGTTTTAGAACCTCAGACTCCTGATGATCACCTAAAACAGAAAAGAGGGTGATTCAGCACATGTTAAAACACCCTCTTTCTTATTATGATTACTTTAACCCAAATAATCCATTTGAAATCAAATGGATTATGCGAGGTATGAGGAGGTAAACTCCACATGGCGAGCATGCCTCGTTATTGAAAATGAATTATTTATGTAAATTTTTAATGGAAGTAAATAATTCATTTCAAAACTCGCGGTTAACCCCGATGAAAAAATTGATTTTCAAATCAATTTTTTCATTGGCTCCTACGAGTGACTGATGAAGCTATCAGCATCTCTGACGGAGTGCTGATGATTCTATCAGTATCCCGATATTTTTTAATCGTCGGGATCTGATAGGCTTGCCGCTCGTCTGAGTCGTCAGACTCGATATTAATCATCGGGATCTGATACGACTCTAGGAGTCATCAGACCCTTCGGGCAAAAAATTCTATTGAATTTTTTGGGTTAAAATATTTCTGAAGTAAAACTTGAGCTCATGTCAACATTTACCATTCAAGGAACAATACAATTTTAAGTATGAATAATGTTATGCATGATATACACAGCTAGGCATCCAGCAAAAAATCCTAATGCCGCCAACCAAGATATTTTTTTGAAATACCAAATAAAATCGATTTTTTCCATTCCCATAGCAGCAACACCTGCAGCAGATCCTATAATCAACATACTACCTCCAGTACCTGCACTGAAAGCAATAAAATGCCACATCTTATCATCCATAGGCAAATCATACATGCCAATAGCTGCAGCAACCAGTGGGACATTGTCAATGACCGCCGATACTATACCTATAATAGTAGCGACGATGTCTCTTGAAGGAAATAAACGATCCAATTGTCCAGAAATTTGTTTTAATGTACCCAAGGATTCCAGAGCATTGATAGCTAATAAAATGCCTAAAAAGAAAAGAATGCTTGAAATTTCTATTCTAGACAAGGCATTCCGTACAGAATATTTGTGCTTATCTTCAGTAGAAAGATTTCGCTCAGGTTCGATATATTCTGAGATCAGCCAAACCACAGATAATCCAAGCATCATACCCATCCATGGTGGTAAGTGTGTAATAGTTTTAAATATCGGTACAAAAATCAATGCAAATAATCCTGCCGTTAACATCGTTTTACTGCTGAGCAACATTTTACTTGATTTCTCTTCTTCTATTGTACTGCTGGAATTTGTTATTTTCCCTTTGAATTCGGGTAAAAAATTAGCTACAAGTAAAGGTAAGGCCAGACAAATTAAAGAAGGTACAGCTAAATTAAGCATCAGATAAAATGTACTTACTTTTTGTGCAATCCAAAGCATAGTGGTAGTCACATCTCCGATCGGAGTCCATGCTCCCCCTGCATTAGCCGCTATGACCACAAAGCACACATAATAAATTCGCTCCTGTCGATTAGGGATCAGTCTACGCAACAGGGATATAAAGACTATGGTAGTAGTCAAATTATCCAATACGGAGGATAGGATAAAAGCCAACCAGGATATGATCCATAATAATTTTGATTT
>JAYSTG010000223.1:0-1783 GCA_043719965.1 Saprospiraceae bacterium
GTCAAGCAAATGTTGTCCTTGTTGAAGGTTCAATTCATCTGCCAAAAAATCAACTTCTTGCTTTGTCCAGTCAACCGAAATCGCTTTTTCCCATAGTTCACAATTTATGCCCTGAAAAAAAGTTTCATACCAAGTGTCACTAATTTTATTTGTCATTGTTTTACTGTTATTTGTAAGTAATGTTTGTCTGTCGTCACAGCATGACTGCTAACATCGTCCTATACGCCGTTATGGTGTATATTTCCCTATATCTTCCAAAGTTAGCCAATATTCAGAGCATCAAGAGCGCTTTACTTGCGGAGGTTTCGAGAGGACAGTATTTTACAAATAAGCAATTCCAGAAAGGAAATATTCAATCCTGTATTTGCTTGTCATTTAGGTAAAGTCGAAGACTTTTTTCCAAAATTTGAAAGGCACCTTTCAAGAGGAGACACAAAAGTGTTTATTTGTGATGGTGCTAAATGGATGTGGGTATGGGTTGAATTAAATTTCCAAGGATCCATTCAAATATTAGATTATTATCATACCGTAGAAAAACTGAAACTGTTTGCTAAAAATCATTTTCTTAAAGATGACATAAAACAAAAGTGGTTAGAGGAACAAGAAAATCTATTGAAAGATAATCAGGTAATGATTGTCATCGAAAACCTGAAAAAATTAAACCCTAGAAATGCAATGGCCTTAAAGTCAAAAAAGGAGGCTTTAAATTACTACATTGAACACGAAGATAGAATGCAGTACAAAACGTATAAAGATCAAGGGTTATTGATCGGGTCTGGACTAGTGGAAGCAGCTCATAGAAAAGTAATTCAACAAAGCATGAAGTTTTCAGGGCAAAAATGGTCAGTCAAAGGGGCCCAAGCAATAGGGAATCTTCGATGCTTTAAAGAAAGTGGGAATTGGCATAGGATAGAAAATTTGATTAAGTTGGCTGCCTTATACCTGCAATTTGTTATCCACACCTTGCGGAAATTATTGGTATCCATAAGGTACGTATAGATTTTATCGTTTTGAGAGAGCTATGACCGACTGCAAATCGGAAAAATTTGACATACCTCCTCTATCTTACCTCTTTCCACCAATCCCAATAAATGTATTATTTTTAATTGCTCATGACTGCAAACCTCTCCTATCGTTGTAAAGCTTTTGATCTACTCTCCCCTCAAGAGCTATATGAAATCCTTCATCTTAGACATCTCGTCTTCGTCATGGAGCAAAAATGTTTTTATCAGGATACCGATGGCTATGATCAGCAGGCTCAGCACTTACTAATACAGGATGAGCAGCAAAAATTGATTTCTTATGCAAGGTTATTTAATCTAAACATGCCATATCCAGGATACTTATCCATAGGTAGAGTAGTAGCACATCCATCGCAGAGAGGTCAGGGTGTAGGACAATATTTAATGCAGACCGCAATTGCCGAGGTGAGGAACTTATATGGTAGTCATCCCATAAAAATAGGCGCTCAAGCTTATCTTACAGGATTCTATCGCTCCTTTGGCTTTCGAGATATAGGTCAGTATTATCTGGAAGACGGAATTCCTCATTTAAAAATGATTTTAGAATAAAACGATATGATACTGAAACATACCTCTGCAATAGTGACGGGTGGAGCATCCGGACTAGGAGAAGCTACTGCGAGATTATTAGCTTCACTAGGGGCATTAGTCGCCGTGATAGACAAGGACTTTAACAATGCAGAAAGAGTAAGTCAAGAAATCAATGGTATAGCGATTGCTTGTGATGTAAGCTCCGATTCAGAGGTATTAAATGCATTCGA
>JAYSTG010000224.1:0-1783 GCA_043719965.1 Saprospiraceae bacterium
CTAATTTGATTGACAGCTTGAAACATTTAGTAGGATACCGCATGGTACGCCTTGAAGGCAATAAGGTTATAAAATCAAAACCAGGGATCCAATTGGATTTTAATGCTATCGCCCAGGGTTATAGTGTAGATGTATTAGCTGAATATCTTGAACGTAAGGGGGTAAAAAATTATCTAGTAGAACTGGGGGGGGAATTAAGAGCATCAGGAAAAAAGGAAAATGAAAATTGGAAAGTTGGGATTGATCAACCCATCGAAAACTCACCTGATCAACGAAAATTAGAAGCTATAATATATTTAAATGATAAAGCATTAGCAACTTCTGGCAACTATAGAAAGTTTTATGAGGAAGGAGGGCAAAAGTATTCGCATATTATCGATCCAAGGACAGGCTATCCTTCTAAACAAAATCTATTGAGCTCTTCCGTGCTTGCCAAGGACGCTATCACTGCAGATGCGTATGCTACAGCTTTTATGGTCATGGGATTGGAAAAATCAATACATTTTTTATCCGAACATAAAGATCTTAACCTAGAAGTATATTTTATCTATGATGATCAGGGGAGCTGGAAAACATATGCTTCGGAAAGTTTAAAAAAATGGATCAAAACTTTGCCGGAAGACAGCCATTAAACCTTTACCATGATGTATCAAATAAGTTTATAAGATTCAATTTATGATTTGCATCTCTCCGCTGGCCTGGCGCCACAGATGTTGCATGCCCCTCCTTCATTTTGAAATAAAGGATTATTGCTGCTACAGGTACCTGCAAATTTTCCATCTTTTTTCACTAATATTTTTATCGCAATGCCTGCAAAAGCCAGAGCCAGTAACACGATGGAGAGTAATATGATTTTCACAATTCAAATGTACTGGTTTTTCTAAACATATGAAAAACCAAGGAAGACTGAGTAAGAACAAATAATCATTGCATCTGAAGATTTAGATTTGCAAAATATGACAGTAATATGTACATTTATGTGCAAAATCAGTGTTATGCAACGAATTAATCTAGGCAAGCCTTATGATGAGTTTATTCAGAGTCAAATCGATTCAGGTTATTTTGGTACAGCGACAGAAGTCATCCGCGATTCATTAAGAGCTAAAATGGCAGAGTCCGAAAATAATCGAATTGTGCATATCAGGGCTTTACTTGAAGAAGGGATTGAAAGTGCTCGCAATCGCCCTTTGATTGAAGTGACCAAGGAGTCTCTTAATAAAATATTGACTAAGGCCAGAAAAATGTCACAAGACAAATATAAAGTACCAGCTTATCTCAAGCCATGAAGGTAGAATTATCAGAACTTGCAGAGCTGGATATTGCAGGTATCCTTGTCTACACTCTTGAAGAATTTGGTCAACTGCAACAAGAAAAATATTTCGAATTAATAAAAGAAGGTCTTCAAATCCTTGCTACTTTTCCAAATGTTGGTCATATGAGAAGAGATCTGAAATTTGGGCTATTGGCATATCCAGTAGGAGAACATTTATTGATTTATGAGATCCATGAACAAGTGTCCGTTATTGTAGTGAGAGTATTGCATTCCAGAATGGATTTTAGTGGAAAGTTTTGATAGGTAACTTATTTATGGTTATAATTTTTTGTAATCATTCTCGTAATCAGGCAAGTCAAATATAAAAAACCTTCTATTTCTTACTCTAATGCTTCATGTCGAACAGTTGAAAAATATTATATTCCTAAGCACTACAAGCCTCACAATCCGGATTATCAATACTACAAGCCTGTACACCCATCAAGATCGGTTCAGCCATCATGGCGTCGA
>JAYSTG010000225.1:0-4499 GCA_043719965.1 Saprospiraceae bacterium
ATTGGCACCACATCCCCAGTAACAAAGCTAGATGTTAATGGCTCAATTAATATCCTAAACAACAATAATATCACTTGGGGCGGAGCGTACGGTGCAGGAATTCCTACCATTGCTGCAGGCATGACTTCTGGAATATTCTTTTACCCAGCGGGTTCAACTTCAGGTGCTTCAATGCGGATAGCTTCTGATGGCAACGTAGGCATTGGCACTACCAGCCCTGATTATAAACTCACCGTAAACGGCAAAATCAAAGCAGAAGAAATTCAGGTAGTAGTAGATGTACCGGCAGATTTCGTTTTCGAAAAAAATTATACTCTCATGCCCCTGGCAGAAGTAGAAAAATTTGTAACGAAAAATAAACATCTCCCCGGAATGCCCAATGCCCAATCCCTGATTGCTAATGGCTGGCCAGTGGGCGAGATGAACAATAAACTACTTGAGAAAGTGGAGGAATTGACTCTTTACTTAATTGATATGAAAAAGGAGATTGATCAAATGAAAAAGGAAAATGAGGAGTTGAAGAAGTCGATCAAAAAAATAAATCGTAACGGATACTAAAGTGTTAAATATGAGAATATCAACAACGGCATTGTTAATTGCATACTTTATTAGTCTTAACTCTTGCTGTGAAGAGCCGCCAGTAGCTGATTCGGGTGGTTTACCAATTAGATTCATTGACGCAACAACAGGACGGAAACCGATTTATGACTTAACACAGCCGATATTTCCAAGAGATACCTTAAAAGTGAAAGATTTAGCTACAAACAAATATTTACCAACCAATCTTTTAGACAATGGAGATTTGATCATTGACGCAATTTACGAGCCAAGCAAAGATCAAAGTTCCTTTGTTTCAGAAACATGCAAAAGTTATATAATTCAATTTTTTCAATATGAACTTGATACAATAAAACTTTGCTATATGCTAAAATCAACTAAATGTGATGGGTCTGAATTTAGTTTTATTAAAGCCTCCTGGAACAACAAGCTGATATACTCAGCCGAGGGAGGCGTTTATCACCCTATAGTAATGAGTAAATAATAATTATTGGAACTAAGCTATGAAAAAAACCTTACTAACAATCTTCATTTTAGCTTTCTTCACTTTTACAGGTTGTAACCGATGCGAAGAAAGCGGAAGCGTTTCAGCAGAAAATGGGATTTCTATAACTTTTCTAAATAAAAAAACAGCAACAAGTCTTTTTGAACATCCATCTTCATTTCCGAGAGATTCATTAAAAATACTCAATGAATTGTTTGAACCTCAGGCATTCAGATTCAATGATTACTTTGAGAAGAATACCATTATCCTAAGCGATATTTATAATGAAACAGAAGATCAACTTTCTATCAATCAAGAGATATGTAAAACATATTTATTTCAATTCTTTTATACTGAGACCGATACCATCAAAATATGCTATCAAACTCAAACAACTAAATGTGATGAAACTATCTTCTCCTATCTGAAGGCATACTTTAATGGTAATCTGGTGTACGAAGAGGGTCAAGGGGCATATCATCAAATCATATTTGAAAAATAGTATCTAATGAAATCAATAATAAAATATAGCATGACAATGCTTCTCATTGTCTCCTTTACAAGCTTATCATCTTGTTGTAATGAGGGCAGTATCTTCCCGGCCAGTCATGCTTATATCACTTTTATTGATAGGAATTTGAGCAATAGTGTGTTTAAATCCCCTTATTCCTTCCCTAAAGATTCGTTGAAAGTGTTAAATGAGAAAGGAGAAGAACAAGTATTCGAGTTTAGGGGCCCCAATCATACTATTTTGTTATACGATTTATACAACGACCAGGTTGATCAGTTAGCTGTAAGTCAAGAGCTCTGTAAAAAATACATGTTTCAATTCCTTTACACGGAGATTGATACCGTCACAGTTTGTTATCTGGCAGGGGACAGAGAGTGTGGTGCTACACTGTTTTCCTACGTAAAAGTCTATAGCGAAAATGACTCAACAACCTACCAGACTGCAGAGAATATAATAATAAAGAAATAATCGAACCATGAAACATTTTGTTTTTCTTTTGATCGCTTTTATTCCAGTTATAGGTAATAGTCAGATTCACTCTGAAAGTTCGGAAGGGGTAACTAGAATTTTCCCTTTTTCTGTCATAAGACCAGCAACCACTATTTTGCCAGGTTCAATTGTGTCTGATCAGCGAGAATGTGCAACCTCCGAAAGGGATACCACAGAGTTTTTCAATCAGCCTTGGATCGGAAACAATCAGTATCTCTCGCATCTTTTGGCAAGTTTGGGGTACCCACTGAGTTCTTCCAATTACCGCGTTGAGTTGGGAAATGAAGTCAAATACAAAATACCTGTGAAGTTTTGGGTGTATCGAAATTCTAATGGTCTTAGTGATGTCAATCTTACAGATATTCAAATATGGATGGATTCGCTCAATCACTACTTCAGGTTAAACAATACAGGATTTAGATTTTACCAAATTGATGGTGTGGAGTTCATTAATAATACGAATCTAACCGATGTAGGTATATTGGCTGAGATTGGAAATTGGGTAAACGGGCGTCATGTGAACAGAGCCGTGAATGTACATGTGGTAAGAGCTATCAATGGTGGCGCAGGGTATTTTACAATCTTTCCCAAACCTGCAATTTTTTTCGAAACGCGGGGAGACGGTGCCGGAGAGCTGAATTCGTCAACTTTAATTCATGAAATGGGTCATCATTTAGGTCTTGATCACACGCATCAATACTATTGGTGGCGGGGCTGGCCATTTGAAAATTGCCTTGTTGAACCAGTTGATCGCAACAGGAGGTTTGCTGCTCTTACACTTTGTAACTCTCGGCCATTTGAAAATAAACTTAAATGCGAGGTTACTGGGGATGGCTTACGTGACACACCTGCGGATCCTGAAATAATAAGGGAAGATCATCAGAACTGCCAATGGAATGCCGCTGAACATCCAGATGATATTTATGGCGATAGCTATTCTCTTCCTCCACCCGGAAGTCAAAGTCCGAACGTGCGTAATTTTATGGCTTATGGCAATCAAACGTGCAGAAGTTTTTTCTCATATGGTCAAATTGGTGTAATGGTTCATTCAATCGAAGCACACAATGGCTTAAATAGGCCCAGAAGGGATGAATGGACAGACCCAGCCGTAGTTTTTGACATTTTCGAGCCCGATAATTTATTAGAAACAGCTAGAACTTTCACTTTAAATGATCAACAATACCATACCTTTCACACTGAGTACAGTGGCAATGTTGCTAACGATGTAGACTGGTTGACATTCAATGTTCCTGAATCAGGTCTAAATTACACTGTTAAAACGTCCCCGGTAAGTGGGCAGACCAATGCCGATACTGAGATTAGACTTTATAGAGTTGTTGGTGGTGCTCTAACTCTATTATCCACAGATGACAATTCGGCTGGCAATGGATATTCACTTATTAGTCAAACCTTATCATCAGGTAATCATGCGATAGAAGTAATCAATCGGAACACAACTGTTTCAGGTCATTACAATATCATTCTTTTCAATTGTGCGGATCCACAAGCTCTAATTATTTCAGGGCCTTCAATAGTTTGTGCTTCTAATTCATCATTTGCCCTTAGTGGAGTTCCTACCGGTGCAGCTATTTCATGGTCGGCTAGCTCTAACCTACAATATGTTTCCGGTCAAGGAACGAGCAATTTTACAGTTAGAAGCAATGGAGCCGGTGAAGGTTTTGTTTTAGCATTGGTTTGTGGAAATATTCAAGTCCCACAAAAGAATTTTCATGTAGGTGGCTACAGCAGCAGTGACTATCCTGTTACCGGGCCAGGTAATGCCTGTAACAACGAAACCGTATATTACAATACTGCAGATCTTCAGGGAGCCACGTATTACGATTGGTTTTGGCCAAGTGATTGGACGTATTCAGGTGGACAGGGCACACGTTATCTTACCTTAATAACCGGATCTAATTCTACAGGTGGAGCCGTTGGAGTGCGAGTAGCTAATGCCTGCGATGCGGGAGGAAGCCCTGCCAGCGTATTTACATATGTTTCAAGCTGTGGTGGCTTCTCAGCTTTTTCAGTCTATCCCAATCCTGTAGCGGATGAGATCACTGTTAGCTTAGAAGACTTTGACAGCCTTGGCAATAAAAAAGCTAAAATTGAAAAACTAAAAAAGCTAGAGTTTGAAGTTTCACTATTCGATAACAAGAAAAATAAAGTGATCACGTTAACTTCCAAAGATGAAATGCTTTCTATTCCCGTACGAAATCTGCCTGAGGGATTATACTATCTTAACATCATCTTCAAGGAAGGGATTATACAACGGCAGATTTTGGTAAAGAGAAACTGATAATGGATTAAGTTTCATTATCATTCATGAGGATAATCTACAATTGGTGGATTATCTGGTTCATGGATAAAGCTCTTTGTACTTCACCTTCCCTCTATCCAGAAACCCTACAAAACTTTCTATGCTTTTATTATAACCATAGGGCCAGGCCAAAACCT
>JAYSTG010000226.1:0-1780 GCA_043719965.1 Saprospiraceae bacterium
AAAGCATATTTTTTGCCAGGTTAGCTGGATAAAAAATCATTACCTTGAGTCAATGAAAAAATGTTTTATAGCCTCATGGTTAAGCCTACTATTAATTTCAGCAAATTTATCAGCCCAAAAACTTCAAAAAATTTTTAATGGTAAGACGCTGGCAGGATGGAAAGTGCCTGACAATAATATCTGGTATTCTGCTTCACAGGGAATCCTACATATACAAAGTGACCCTTCAAGAAAAGGATCGATATTATGGACGAATAAAGAATACAAGGATTTTATATTCCAAGCAGACTTTAAAATGAGTGACGATAAAACTGACACGGTGGATTCAGGAGTATTTCTACGTGGCGAGAATGACCAGATCCAAATCGGTATCAGTGGTTCCCTTAAACGAGATATGACGGCATCACCTTATATACCCGGCCTGAGATACCCAATAGAAGCCAAGGGCATAGCTGAAATCTTAAAGCCAAAGGAATGGAACACGATGAAAATCATGCTGAAAGATAAAACCTATACTGTATGGCTCAACGGCAAGGAAGTAATGACTTATACCTCGGAGAAAATTCCGTCTGCTGGTCCGATAGGCCTCCAATTACACCCAGGAAATAAAATGAAGGTTCAATATAGAAAAATTAAAGTAGGGGAAATTTGAAAGAATAAATAAGTTGGAATAATAGATAAGTCAAATCAAGGTTTGACTATATTTTTTGAAGCCATTTGTTTCCTCACTGGAATGGGGAAAGCCACACTGCCATAATTGTGAAAAGCCATCTCGGAATGGATCGGTAATCTGTAATTCGCAACGAAAGTCTCTAATAATTGCACTAAAATAGTCTCACTTATATTGACAGATCCAGGCTTTGGGTAATAGGCAAAATGTTGGATGGTACCGTCTGGATTCCAATTGACCGAAAACCAAAATTTAGTACTTTTCAAAGATATACCTAATTGTTGCGCAGTAGCCTCTAAATCTCCAAGCATATGCAACCACTTTTCATAAGCTAAGTAGACATCATTTTGACAAACTTGAAGTAGGGATGTGGCCTTGCTAATAAGTTTCTCATACGATTCAGCATTTTGCCCAATCATAAATATTTTCGGTAAACTATCGATATCGTTTACCCATTCCTCAGAAAATGCAACAATCGGTCTGCTTTGCAGATTGAAAGCAGACAAAAGAATGATCACCAGAATGATATAATTGGCAGTTATCCTTTTCACGAGACTTAAAAATACGATCACCTTTTTGATTTTCACAAAAAAAATCATTAAATACTTGATTTTTAACACATATTTCTTGCTTTTAGTCGAAATCCTATATGGTCAATGCAAAATAGAGACTAATATTGTGCCAAATTTATTACAATAATAATGGCAATAGACATCATAGCTGTATTAGTAGCTATTTACGGGTTTTATCTTGGATATACCAAGGGCATCATTAAAACAATATTTGGCATAGTTTCCATATTTATTGGCTTATTAGCTGCTCTTAAATTATCGCCTTACCTCGTGCAGGTATTGGAGAAAGCATCTGGAAGCAATAGTCCCTTGCTTTTTTTACTGGGTTTTGCATTGACCTTTGTGTTAACCTTGTTTTTGATTCGTTTCCTAGGCAATAGATTTGAAGATTTACTCAAGGCCATCAAGATTAATTTTTTCAACCAAGTGCTGGGCGGTGCAGCTCTTAGTCTTCTTTTTCTAGTATTGTTTAGCTATGGTATTTGGTTTACTGACCAAGTTAAGATCATACCTGAAGCCACTAAACAAACTAGCTATA
>JAYSTG010000227.1:0-1777 GCA_043719965.1 Saprospiraceae bacterium
GCTCTCATAAAATACAAAGGTAGGGATTCGTGTAAAAGGTTGCATAAAATATTATCAGCTGGTGAATCATGAATGTGTACACGAAGAAATTGGTATGGAGGTCATACCTTTGCGACCGAAACAAGTAAAGTATTGATCCGGCGACTAAGAATACATAATTATGCAATCATAGATGATGTGGAGATTGAATTTTCCCCTCAATTGATTGTGATCACCGGAGAGACAGGTGCCGGGAAATCTATATTATTAGGCGCTTTAAACTTAGTGCTGGGTCAACGAGCTGACAGCAAGTCTCTAGGGCGTGCTGATGAAAAATGTATAGTGGAAGCTGAATTTCAATTGCATAATGACGAACTAAAGACTTTTTTTGAGGAGCATGACCTTGATTTTGAACTAGACCTCATACTGCGTCGCGAAATATCAGTTCAAGGAAAGTCCAGAGCTTTTATCAATGACACGCCAGTCACCTTGGACATTCTGCAGACCATCAGTCATGCTTTGATTGACATCCATCAACAGTTTGACACTCTGGATATCTATCAAGTATCTACTCAACTCAAAATGATAGATGCGCTCGCAGGCAATAAACCTGTACTTACCCAATATCAAACTTCTTATAAAAAATATATTTCAGATGTAAAATTAAAAGAAAGTTGGATCGCAGCCCTACATAAACAGAAACAAGAAGAAGAATTTATTCAATTTCAATTTAAAGAACTGGATGAAGCCAACCTGATAGAAGGCGAATTAAATATTCTTGAAGCCAATCAAAAAGAACTGGCACATGCATCAGAGATCAAGGAGGTTACAGAACTTTTTTCGAATATGATCACGGAACAAGATTTGTCTATATTTCACCAATTAACCGATCTGAATAGAAAGATCCAACATTTGATACCCTATCAAAGTCATTTGCAAAAAATTTCGGATCGATTACAATCTGTGATCATCGAATTAGAAGATTTGAGTGCAGAAAGCGCTTCTGTATATGATCGAATAGATGCAAACCCCAAAAGATTAGTTGAGATCGATGATCGCCTTAATAAGTTGTATCGGCTGATGCATAAGCATAAAGTAGATCATCTGGACAAACTGATTGCTTTGAAAAAAGAATTACAAGAGCAATTAATTTCGACTTCGGATCTTGAAGGCAAGTTAGCCGGACTAGAAAAAGAATTGATAGCTCAAGAACAAGTGCTATATAAATTAGCCGATGAACTTCATTTGAAGCGTGAAGCAGTGATCCCAGGATTTATAGAGGATATCTATACGTTACTACATCCATTGGGTATGGAGCAGACGAAAATCAAAATACAATTGTCAAGAGCCACGATTATAAATCAGACGGGCTATGATGAAATGAAATTTTTATTGGCTACCAATAAAGGGGGTTCCTTTTTACCTATAAAAAATATTGCATCCGGTGGTGAGCTGGCCCGATTTAATTTAGTGACCAAATCATTGGTAGCTCAAGCTATACCATTACCGACTTTGATCTTTGATGAAATTGATATTGGAATTTCGGGTGATGTAGCTTTAAAAATGGGTCAGATACTTCGGAACTTAGCTGCCAAACATCAAGTGATTTGTATTACCCATTCACCTCAGATCGCATCGAAAGGAGAAGTCCATTACTACGTATTTAAGGATGATAGCACGGAAAGGACACTCGCTCAAGTGAAAAAACTAAATAAAACGGAACGAGTACAAGTGATCGCTACCATGTTAAGTAGTAATCCGCCTAGCGCCTCTGCGATGAAAAATGCGAAAGAATTAA
>JAYSTG010000228.1:0-4483 GCA_043719965.1 Saprospiraceae bacterium
ATGATCTAATGCATTGGGGGAATCACCAATGTATTCTGCAAACTAGGGAGGATTCATGGGACTCTGCCCGAGTAGGCGCTGGAGCTGCTCCGATCAAGACTTCTAAAGGATGGCTTGAGATCTATCATGGAGCTGATCATAATAATCGTTATGCTTTGGGAGCAATATTATTAGATCTAAAAGATCCATCAAAAGTGATAGCCAGATCTATAAAACCTATATTAGAACCACTTGAATCTTATGAGCTTAAGGGATTCTTTGGAAATGTAGTTTTTACAAATGGTCATGTAGTAAACGGTGATGAAATCTCCCTGTATTATGGAGCTTCTGATGAAGTCATCTGTCAAGCTACTTTTTCTATCCAATCTATTCTATCCTCGTTATTGAATATTATTTAAAAAACCAAAACCTATGGTTAGCCAATTGTTTACTGAATTACGTTTCTTCAAGTCACATCCGTTGAGTATGAAGATGTTGTTGTTGACTAATTTAATTTATGGGATGGTCAATCCGATCATTGAATTATTCATTGGAGCATACATTATGCGCAATTCATCCGATATCAGTTTAGTAGTTATTTTTCAGTTGGCAGTGTACACGGGTATCCCGTTGACATTTATGATTAACGGTTTTTTGTTGAAGCATATATCTATATCCAGATTGTATTCCTTAGGTATGTTGTTAAGTGGTGTATCCATGACTGCTATGATGTCCTTGGGTAATTTAGATACAGTAGGAGTGTTTTTTGCTGGTTTAATTATGGGATTATCCTACGGATTTTTCTGGGCTAATCGAGATTTTCTCGCTTTGAATACTACTAAAGACGGCAATCGCAACTATTATTATGGTATAGAAACTTTTCTATATACTATCACAGGCATTGGTATACCTTTATTAGCCGGAGGCTTTATAGCTGCTACGGATAAAAACGGATGGTTTAGTGGCAATGTGAATGTGGCTTATTATATTATCACAGCATGTGTATTTATTCTATCTGTTTTTGCTTCAGTGCTAGTACATCGGGGCCAGTTTCAAAATCCTATTAAGGCGCCTTTTTTGTTTTTTAGTTTTGATAAACTTTGGAATAAGATGCTCCGTTTAGCTGCTCTCAAAGGAGTAGCTCAGGGATACATCGTGACAGCTCCGACCATGTTGGTCATGACCCATGTAGGTAAAGAAGGATCGTTGGGGCTGATTCAAGGAGTCGCTGCTGCACTGTCTGCGATTTTATTATACGTACTTGGTCGGATGACTTTGCCGAGTCATCGATTGTTCATTTACGGTATTGGTTGTACCCTGTTTGTATTAGGAGCATTAGGTAATGCTGTTTTATTTTCCGCGATCGGAGTGATATTTTTTATTTTATGTTTAGTATTTGCTCGGCCCTTATTGGATATCGCTTATTTCCCAATACAATTAAAAGTAATAGATGTCGTCACCGAGATTGAAAATCGAAATTCATTTGCTTATATTTTTAATCATGAACTGGGTTTATATATTGGTAGACTGTTTGGTTGTGGATTATTTATAGTTTTGGCCAGATATGTCAGTGTCACCATAGCATTGCGATATGCTCTACTGGTTATCGCTTTAGTTCATTTTATGGGGTATTTTATGGCTAAAAATATTTCTAAGGATTTAAATTTGGATGTTGCCAAACATTAACAATAAATGAAGTACATATAATTATGAAAAAATATTCATTCTTCATCGGATATGTAAGTTTAGGATGCTTTACTTTATTATTGACTTCTTGTGTAAGGTATAAACTTTTACCTCCTGCCAATGTTGTGGTTCAACGTACGATACCCAGGATCGAAAAAATGCCGAATCATCCTAAACCATATGTATTTAAGGATTGGAAACAAACTACCCTTGATTTTGACCGATATATTTTCGACTTTAATCAGCACGGCGAATACTTGCCATTAATTTGGTTAGATGGGGCTAAACGTAATTTTCCGGATACGACATTTGGGTTTTATACTGCATTAGGAGATATTCGTATGGGGCCCAATGTAAATAATGGAGAAAATCATGAAGCGCTTGGCGCCTTGGGCGCTGTGTTGGGCGCTACATTAGTAGGGATTGATAAAAGTAAGCAAGACGGTAGAAACTATGTCCGCATGCTCCGAAATTATTTTAATAAGGATAATGGGTGGAATGTCATTATGGATTTTACCAATAAGGGAGCACATATAGGAGGCGGATATGGCAATGATTTTTGGTATGAGATTCATAATAATGTGCTGTTTTATATGGTTGCTAATTTTTATCCGGAGGAAAAAGATTTTAATGTGATCTTAAGGACTATTGCGGATCAATTTTACCGATCGGATTCGATCATGGGTAATAGTTATAGCTACTCTTATTTTGATTTTAAATCGATGAAACCAGGCAAAAACCATATTCCCACACAAGAAGATGTAGCTGGAGGATATGCTTATATTTTATACGCTGCTTGGATCAAATTTGGAGATGAAAAATATTTACGTGCCGCCAAGAATGCAATGGATGTCCTGTACCACCAAAAAGAAAATAGATTTTATGAAGCGATGATGCCTATCGCTGCATATATTGGAGCTCGTATGAATGTTGAAGCAGGTACCCATTATGATATTCAGCGATTCCTCGATTGGACATTTGACGGTACCGCCGTAGGTCGAGAAGGATGGGGTGTGATAGCGGACCAATGGGGTGAATACGATGTAAGTGGCCTTGCTGGAAGTACGACCGATCATGGTGGTTATGGGTTTTTAATGAATACGTTTGATTTGATGATACCGTTGTCCGCCTTAGTAAGATATGATCCGAGGTATGCACGTGCAGTGGGTAAATGGGCTTTGAATGCCTCTAATGCGGCCCGATTTTGTTATCCTTACGAAATGCCTGATTCATTGCAAGCCATCCCTCAATACAAACAAGTTACTAAACATGTGATAGCTTATGAAGGGATCATCAAAGAATCCGGCTATCCACAATTGAAAGGAATCACACCCATGGCTCAGGGCGATGGACCACTATGGGAAAAAGGTATGCCTCCGGTGACTATGTTTTCTGTGTATGGAAGCAGTCATGTAGGAATATTCGGAAGCACTATACATAAGACTAATGTGGATCAAATCCTCAGGATTGATTGCAATAAAACCGATATGTATACCCTGGATGCTGGATATCCGACCTATCTTTATTTTAATCCATATTTGGATCCAAAATTAGTAGCCGTTGTAGTGGGCGATAAGCCAATAGATATCTATGATCTGACTACACATACGATAATGCAAAAAAGCATAAAAGGAAGTGCGGTTATTTCTATCCCAGGTAATAGTGCAAAAGTATTGGTCCACATCCCTGCTGGAAAGAAATTATCAATAAAAGATGGCACATTGATGGCAGACGGTGTAAAAATTGATTATGGCTATTCAAAGTAGTAAGGATTTTTCAATTGCTCAATTGCATTAATTTCCAATGCTATTCTGTTCTCAATGAGGGCAACTTTTTGTAATATTTTTTCGTTATTTAATTATAATTCCAGAACCTTTTTATTGTTTCACTGACTAAAAGGTACAAGCTTTATTATCAGCAGTTCGTATTTTTAAAATAATTCGAAAAATGAAAAAAGTTTCTTTTGTTCTTTTTTTGGTTTTAGAAGGTGTTTCTTGTTTCGGAACTACATGGACCATTAACAACTCCGGTTTTGCGTTTAGCCCTTCATCCGTCACTATTACTTTAGGAGATGATGTGAATTTTTCGTTATCCTTTTCCCATAATGCAGTTGAAGTAAGTCAGGCGACATGGAATTCAAATGACAATACACCGTTACCCGGTGGGTTTCAGACGGCTTTTGGAGGCGGAGCTGTTTCTGCATCTTCATTGGGGGTGGGTACCCACTATTTTGTTTGTTCGCCTCATGCATCTTTTGGAATGAAAGGGACTATCATCGTTCAAAGCTGTTCTGTGCTCTCACAGCCAGGATCTATTGCAGGAAATATCAATATTTGTATCAATAGTTCAAACACTTATAGTGTGACGGCAATAGCTGGCGCTACTTCTTATACCTGGACACTACCTTCTGGTTGGACTGGAACTTCTACTACCAATTCTATTAATTCAGTGGCTGGTGTGAATAGTGGTAATATTTCTATAACTGCTAATAATGCGTGTGGCCCATCAATTGCACGTACTTTAAGTATCACTACTACAAGCGCTCCTGTCCAACCAAATAATATTGCTGGAAATATTGCAGCTTGTTCTAACAGCTCTAATACTTATAATGTGACTGCAGTATCAGGAGCCACTACATATACTTGGACACTACCTTCTGGTTGGACAGGAAGTTCAACTACAAATTCAATCACGGCTGTCGCAAGTTTGAATGGAGGTAATATTTCCGTGACCGCAAATAATACTTGTGGCGCTTCTATTGTAAAGACCATCAATATATCTGTGAATTTAGTCAACAAAGTTATTTCACAATCGGGTA
>JAYSTG010000229.1:0-12984 GCA_043719965.1 Saprospiraceae bacterium
CAGGTAGCTTTGTAGTGGAACGATTAACAGATTTAATCGCAAGAAAAGTATGGAATGCCGTAGCTGTGTCTTTAGATTAGAGAACGAAACGTATAATAGAAAAGAAAAAATAAGGCCGGCAGCAAAGTAAGCGTACTTGCAAATTTACCCGAAACTTTTTCGAGCAGCCGGCCTTTCTCCCATTGCTTAATTATATAATCCAAAAAAATGACGATTTTGATCCACAATTAATAGAATTAACCATAAATATTTTTTCCTTAAAATACTTAACAAAATAATGAGTCAACGATCAGGCCATATCAATCCATTGGTAAAAAAAATACTGCATAAGAAAAAACTTCCGTTCAACCTCAATCGATGGGTGGATGAAATAAAAAAAGGAAATGTCACTATCCTCGCCCAAGCGATCACGCTCATTGAAAGCCGGATGCAAAGCGATCGAATGCTTGCTTTACGACTGCTTTCACGCTGTACTATAAAATCTAACACTTCCGTGAGAGTAGGAGTGACTGGCCCTCCGGGTGTCGGCAAAAGCTCATTTATTGAAAATCTTGGGCAGGTATTAATTAATAACACAACGAGCAAGCTCGCAGTATTGACTATAGATCCGACTAGTCCGTTGCAAGGTGGAAGTATATTGGGCGATAAAACTCGTATGCAAACGCTAGCCGCGCTACCTAAAGTGTATATAAGACCATCTCCTGCCGGACATGACGATGCTGGCGGTATCCATCTTCGTACTAGAGAAATCATTCAATTGCTAGAGTATGCCGGCTACCGATACATCATCGTAGAAACTGTAGGGGTAGGGCAATCGGAATATTCAGTAAAAGACATTACTGATATTACATTGCTGCTCATAGCCCCAGGTGGTGGAGACGAACTGCAAGGTATAAAAAGAGGAATCACTGAAATTGCAGATATGATCATCGTGACCAAAGATGATTCCGGAATGGAGGCAGCTGCTAAAACTATCCAAGCGCAATATCAGAATGCATTGAAACTCATAAGCAACCAACATCACCTTGGATCGAAGTCCAATAAAAAAGTATTCCGATGCTCTAATATTTCAGGAGCAGGTATCGATACTATAGTAGAGACATTAAAAACATATAATACCGCTGAGCAACGATCAGGCCGATGGTCAAAAAAAAGGCAGCAACAAAAAAAGACTGCGCTTCGTACCATGATCCGTCATGCCTGGATGCAAGAATGGTACTTGCACCAATCCAGCAAAGATTTGCTTAGCATTGAAGCCAAAGCCAACCTCCACGATCAATCACTGGATACCCTTGCAAAATCTTACCTTAGTGCATTAAAAAGAAAATTATCTCAGAAATCATAAAAGTTAAAATATCATATTAAAAAAATATTTAATATATCTTTGATCGATTAAACTGGTTTTTTATGATGATGCGATTGTTGATTTGGATTGTTTTTTTGATATTCCCTTCGGCTGAGGTATCGATTCCTGAGTATAGAACGCCGCTGACAATAGACCCAGAAACACCGACAGTGGCTCCATCTCCGTTTATTTCTCCAGTACATCGCTCTATAAGTATATCCGGCACCTTCGGAGAATTAAGGCCTAATCATTTTCACGCAGGCCTGGATATTAAATCGGCAAATGGTAGTAGTGGAGAGCCGGTATATGCTGTTGCTAAAGGTTTCGTTGCACGCATCAAGATTTCAGCATATGGATATGGTCGTGCATTATATATTCAACATCCGAATGGCTATACTAGTGTATATGCACATCTTGATCGGTTTATCCCAGCCATAGAACAGTATATCATGAAGGAACATTACAAGCGACAGCGATTTGAAATGGACTTAAGTATATCTCCCAATACATTTCCAGTATCTCAGGATCAACATATCGCCTACCTTGGTAATTCAGGGAGTTCCACCGGACCACATTTGCATTTTGAAGTTCGTAACAGTATGTCCGAAGAAGTACTGAACCCATTACTATATGGTATTAAACCTACGGATCAAATTGCACCCAAAATGTATTCGATCAAACTGTATGGCCAATCTCAAGGTAATGCCATCCCGATGATGACCTTGCCTGTCAAAAACCTTGAAGCTGGAGGGTTTGATTTGGAACAGGATACCTTATTGATCAATGGTGATCAGGCCGCTATAGCCATTAAAGCCTATGACCAAAGCCTTAATAGTAGTCAGCGACTCGGAGTGTATGGAATCAAACTCTATGCGGATGATGTACTCACTTATGAATTTGAAATGAATACACTTTCATTTGACGAAATGCGATACTCCAATGCTCATCGTGATTATGAAGAGCAAGTCAAGCGAAAACAGGTATATCACCGCTTATTTAGATTACCAGGCAATAAACTTCCGATCTATAAACAAACTGGGGAGGATGGATGGATTACTTTACAACAGCAAGAAGTGCTAAAGGTCAAAATAGAATCTTATGATCAATCTGGGAATGCTTCCTTCCTTCAATTTTACATTAAACAAGCTGATGGCCCTCCGCCAAGCTCACCCTATGGGTCAGATTTCATTGCGTTCGACAAGCTCTATATCAAAGAAGAGTCTTCTATGAAGTTGGAGATACCTGCTAATGCTTTGTATGCTGATCTGTATCTTGATTATGAAGCAAATCCAAGTGACAATACCTACTCACAGATTTATAAAATCCACGATTCGACATCACCTTTACATCGGTCTTTTACCTTGTCGATAAAACCGGAACATTTTCCATCTTCTTTGAGAAAGAAAGCGACGATTGTTTCCGTCCGTGGAGATTCTTACACCAATCAAGGTGGTAAATGGGACGGAGAATGGTTAAAGACAAAAATTAATTCGTTTGGCCGATTTGCCATCGTCGTGGATACGCTACCTCCATCTATTAAAGCAGTGCATTTCAAGACAGATATGAAAAAAAGCAATTTCATGCGCTTTAAAATATCCGATAATTTTGGAGTATCCGGTGAGGCCGATGAACTCACGTACAATGCATATATCGATGGAGCATGGGTCTTGATGCAATTGGACTCCAAGACAGATATGATCACGCATCATTTTGACCATCGCACGGCGCCAGGAAAGCATACATTGCGCCTCTCAGTGCGGGATGACCGAGGCAATGAAAGATCATTTGTGCAGACATTCATTAGATAAAAATAATTCATTATGTCGGACATTCATTAGATAAAATATCTGGACAAACCTCGTCGAATATCTTGTTCTACTACTTGGGCTCACCTCTAAATTTTTTAGTTCATAGGTTTATTTGATGACTCGGACAATTCGACAAGGTTCCTTCCACGAAAAAACCTGAGCGAATTGTCGGCTTGTAATTCATTGTTCTGCTTTAAAATTTATTAATGAAGCAATCCAAATGAATAGTCAAATTCGCTTACGTTTGTCCATCGAATTAATAAATTCAATATAAATAAAGATGGCGATATTAAAACCAGGTTCAAAACTTCCAAGTTTTCGGGCAGTATTGCAAGATGGCTCCATTATTACATCCGCTGATCTATCGTCTGGAAAAGTAATCTTGTATTTTTATCCTCAGGACAATACCCCCACATGTACAGAAGAAGCTTGTAATCTCAGAGATCATTTTACCGCGCTACAAAAATCTGGATTTAAGCTATATGGAGTAAGTCCCGATTCTATTCGTAAACATCAAAATTTTATCAAAAAATTTAAACTTCCATTTGATCTTATTGCTGACCCAGAATTGGATATCATCAAAAAATTTGGAGTATGGGGTCCAAAGTTTTTATTTGGGCGAGCATACGAGGGTGTGTTAAGGACGACATTTTTATTTCAAAACGGCATACTTCAACGCGTCATCGAAGAAGTGAAATCAAAACAGCATGCAGCACAAATATTATCAGAACATTGATACTAGGACAACTCGAAACACACCGCAATAAATTGCAGTGCACGGGGATAGTGGGATTTTTGTGTAATGGAATTTATTCCGTTGCATTTTTCACATACTCAAAGATCAGGCTGGCTGCAAGACGAGCGGTCCTATGATCTATATCTAAGGTTGGGTTGAGCTCTGCAATGTCCATGCTGATTAGTTTTGGAGACTGTAGAATAGTTTTATAAGCATCATAAAATATTTTATCAGGCACGATTCCTTGGTTAGCTAGGGCGCTGACTCCCGGAGCGAAAGCAGAAGCGAAGACATCAAGACAAATCGTCAAATATACTTTATCCACTTGTTGAATAAAATGTTGGATAGCCTCTAATATGAGGTGACGATCATCATAATTAAAATGATTTGCTGGAACAAAATTCATATGAAACTGTTGCGCCAAGTCAAAAAGTTGCTGGGTATTGCTTTGATGTTGTAATCCCAATCCTAAATACTTAAAATCTTTTTCTTCTTGTGCAAGTTGCCAAAATCCAGTTCCTGAGCTAGAACCTACTATCGGATCTATCGGACGATTATCAAAATGAGCATCGAAATTAATGACTCCTATTTTTTCCGTGGGAAAGGACTTTTTTATTCCTTTAAAATGACCATAGACGATTTCATGTCCTCCACCTATAAGTATCGGTCGATGGTGAATAGATAAAAGCTGGTGTACTTTGTTCGCTAACTCGTCTTGAGCCCGTTCTAAGTTACTATCAAGACATTGACAATCGCCGACATCGTACATAGTTAGTTCTCGTCCTGCTACGAAGGATGGAAAATTAGAAAGTATTTTTCTTACGGCCTCTGGTCCATGGTATGCACCTGGTCGACCTTTATTCCTTCTCACCCCTTCATCACTACAAAATCCTAATATAGAATATGGATGATCTGAAAAAACCGAATGCGATTTATTTAGATCTAAGAATTTTATGGATTGATGCCACCGCTTGGTTTCAGGGTCATCGCCATCTATTCGTCCTTGCCAGCGTGATTCTTGAGGTGGTTGATACATGATTCGTAATTGAATATAAGTAATATAGATAATTATAGAATTTTGACTCCACCTTTCCACACCTGGATCGGCTTCATACTACCTTGATGATATAGTATTTCCCGATAGTCATCACATGGATAAGCTTGTAAATCGGCCTCAAACGTAGGTGAAATTTTTCCTATATTTTTCAAATGTAGAGCCTTCGCAGCTCTAAAACATAATCCGGCTAAGACTTCGGCCGTAGTCAGTTTTTGATAACTGGCCAATACAGATGCTTGAAGTAATAATTGACCCATAGGTGCGGATCCTGGATTATAATCTGATGCAATAGCTACGGATGCGCCCGCATCTAATAATTTTCTTGCCGGGGCAAATGGTTCTCCCAATCCCATAGAAGCGCCTGGTAATACTACCGATATTATATCACTGTTTGCCAATAAATTTATTTCTTCAACGGTGCTTGCTTCTAAATGATCGGCTGATACTGCTCCTACTTCTACGGCTACCCGTGATCCCATTGGAGTAAACTGATCGGCATGAACAGTAATATCGAATCCCAGTTTTTTGACCTGTGACAAAAACTCTCGACTCTCTTTGGCGTTAAATGCTGTTTTTTCAATGAATATATCTACTCTCTTACTCCATTTTTGTTTGATTAATTGTGGCAACAGATCATGAATGAGGTGAGTTAAATAATCATGGGCATGGCCTTCAAAATCGTTAGGTTTGATATGAGCTGCCAGACAGGTCGATACCACAGTGGATTTAGTAGATTGACTTACTCGATGTATTGCTCGTAACATTTTCAGTTCACTTTCCATGTTTAAACCATAACCCGATTTTATTTCAATCGTGGTAATACCTTGATTTAAAAAATGATTCACTCGTTCCACAGTAAGAGCTACTAACTGATCTTCCGAGGCTTGCCTTGTTTTTAGCACAGTACTCCATATGCCTCCTCCCGATTGCGCTATTTCAAGATAGGTATTACCAGCATTTCTTGAAGCAAAATCATTGGCTCTACTACCTGCAAAACAAGTATGGGTATGACAATCGACAAAGCCTGGCAATAAGACGCAGGTTTGATCCACTTCCTCTACGGAATAGGTTGGGTACTTTTTGAATAGCTCCTTCATAGGTTGGACGGATTGAATCACCCCTTGAGCGATAGCGACTCCTCCGTTTTCGATTATTTGCAGATCTTCGTCTGATATCGGCCCTTTATTCGATAATTTGTCGAGCGTAATAATTTGTTTAAATGGACCGATGATCTTCATGTGCTAATAGTGATTAAATAATGATATTAGATTTTTCTGTGATCATAACGATAACCCGAATTTTTCAGACCATGCTTTAGCTTTGTCATAGCCTGCATCACTGTGGCGGAATATACCCATCGCGGGATCATTGTATAATACCCTTCGCAAGCATTCCTCTGCTCTGGCGCTACCATCAGCCAGCACTACCATGCCTGCATGTTGGGAATATCCTATTCCTACTCCTCCTCCGTGATGAAAAGATACCCAAGTGGCCCCTCCGGCAGCATTAGCCATCAAATTGAGCAATGCCCAGTCCGATACCGCATCTGACCCATCCAGCATTGCTTCGGTTTCTCTATTCGGTGATGCCACAGATCCACAATCTAAATGATCTCTACCGATCACTATAGGGGCTTTTACTTTGCCGGATCTTACGAGTTCATTAAATAGTAATCCTGCTTTTTCCCGTTCTCCCATACCCAGCCAACATATTCTGGCTGGTAATCCTTGAAATGCAACTTTTTCCTGTGCCTGATGTAACCAATGAATCAAACTTTTGTTTTCTGGAAAAGCGTCTATCAAAGCTTGATCCGTTGTAAGTATATCCTGTGGATCTCCCGACAAGGCTACCCAACGAAACGGGCCTTTACCTTCACAAAACAAATGTCGAATATATGCTGGGGCAAATCCAGGAAAATTAAAAGCATTGGATTCTCCTCCTTTTCGTGCAAATTCGCGAATATTATTACCATAATCAAACACTATAGATCCTCGTTTCTGTAACTCCAACATCGCACCTACGTGCCTAGCCATACTCTTGATAGATCTCTGCTCATAATGACTGGGATCAGAGTGTCGCAGTATTAATGCTTCTGCTAGGCTTATACCATTTGGAATGTAACCATGGATAGGGTCGTGTGCTGAAGTTTGATCTGTAAGAATATCCGGTGTAATTCCATCCTCGATCAAGCGCAATAATACATCTCCGATATCGCCAACCAGACCTATGGATATATTTTTCTTTTGATGCATCGCGTCCTGGGTCCATCGAATGGCTTCATCATAATCGAAAGTCATACGATCTAAATATCTAGTGTCCATTCGTTTTTGAATGCGTGTGGGGTCTATGTCCACTCCTAAAAAAGTAGCGCCTGCCATTGTAGCAGCTAATGGTTGTGCTCCACCCATACCCCCCAGTCCACCGGAAACTAAAAGTTTCCCTCGTAGATCGTGATCAAAATGTTGTCTACCGCATTCAACAAAAGTCTCGTAGGTACCCTGTAAGATTCCCTGAGTGCCGATATAAATCCAACTACCAGCTGTCATCTGACCGAACATCATCAGTCCTTTTGCCTTAAGTTCATTAAAATGATCCCAGGTTGCCCAATGAGGTACCAGATTACTATTGGCAATTAATACTCTTGGAGCTTGAGCATGGGTCCTTACAATACCTACCGGTTTGCCGGACTGTATCAATAAAGAATGATCTTCATCCAATTCCAATAATATTTGAATGATTTTGATCAATGCTTCCGGATTGCGAGCAGCTTGACCGATACCACCATATACTACCAGTTGTTCGGGATTTTCTGCTACTTCAGCATCCAGATTATTAAGTAGCATGCGTAATGGAGCCTCAGTCTGCCATGACTTAGCATGCAAATGAGCGCCAGTAGGCGCTTTGTAATGTGGATGATTGGCATATTGTTTAATAAATGCCGAAGTGCTCGAAATTAGTGTTGAATCTTGCATAGTCACGAACAAGGTTAATGAAAGTATCAGATAAAATTAATCGATGAAGGATATTGATGTCATCAGCAAATATTTTGTCTTTCGTGGCGAATGGTACTTTTTCTCTGACCAGACTCATGATCTGTTCTATCCAAATAGTGGATCGAAGCGGTCTTCTGAACTCTAAAGCTTGAGTACCATACAGTAATTCTATCGCTAAAATATACTCCAGGTTATCGATCACCTGATTCAGTTTACGGCCACTGATAGAACCCATGGATACATGATCTTCTTGCCCAAGTGAAGTGGGAATGCTGTCTGCAGATGCAGGAAAACAAAGAGATTTATTTTCCGATACCAAGGCTGCGGTAGTATATTGCGGTATCATGAATCCAGAATTCAAACCTGTTTCTTTTAATAATAGCCGAGGTAATCCATATCGACCTTCTGTCATCAGATAACATCTACGATCGGAAATATTGCCCAATTCAGCAGCTGCCAGGGTTGCATAGTCTAGTGGTAATGCCAAAGGCTGACCATGAAAATTGCCACCGCTGATCGTATCATGATCATCAAAAATTATAGGGTTATCCGTAACGGCATTGAGTTCTATTTCTACCATCTGCTTTAGATGTAACCATGCATTCCTAGAAGCGCCGTGTACTTGAGGCATACAACGCAATGAATAAGGATCCTGTATTCTATCACAATCTATATGTGCATTTAATATTTCTGATTGGTGTACCATACTCCATATGCGTTGTGCTACCAATTGGCTGCCTTCATAGGGTCGTAACTCATGAAGTCGACCTACAAATGGCATGGCAGATCCCATCATAGCTTCCAGCGATACAGCGCCTATCATGTCAGCTAATTCAAGACAATGATGTAATCTGGACACTGCTCGCACGGCATGTGCTAATATGAATTGTGTGCCGTTAATCAATGCAAGTCCTTCTTTGGCATTTAAAACGATGGGCAACACTTTATGATTGGCTAATAATTGATCCGTTGCAATTCTAGTACCATTGGAATATACCTCGCCTAATCCTATTAATGGTAAAAACAAATGAGCTAAAGGCGCTAAATCACCAGATGCGCCTACTGAACCTTTTTCTGGTACGACAGGGATAAAATCTTGTTCAATATGCCAAATGATCCGATCCAATGTATCAGGATGTATGCCGGAATATCCTTTTGCCAATGAATGTACCTTGAGTATGAGCATTAATTTGGCTAAATCTTTCGAGATAGGTTGACCAATGCCTACACTATGGCTTCGCAATAAATTATCTTGTAAAGTCTTAGTTTGTTCTACTGAAATGACCGTATCACACAAAGGACCGAAGCCGGTGTTGATCCCGTATACTTTATCACCACGCTTTACAATCTGGTCGACATACTGTTGACTTCTACTAACTATGTGTCGTATTTTTTCTGAAATAAAAGCCTTTTTACCACCGGCTAATATTTTCATAGCCAATCCTACATTCAGTGTATCGATACCATAATGAAACATGTAATATCAGTTTGATTTTTAAGAACCCGAATTTTAAGTATTATTTATTAATGAACATTGCAAAACTATTAAATATAGCGCTTCATGAGTCCTGCAAATTTGAATTGGAATGAAAATTAATCTTCTACCAGATCACTTTAAAATCAATCACAGCCTGACAACCCTGTTCCTCAAACTCAAATTTATAGGATGAACCATCTAATGAACACAACTCGTACTTGCCATCAATCAGCAAGTAGACTTCCAACTCATTTTTATCAGCATCGACGATGAGATAATACTTCACCCCTTGTTGTTCATACGTTTCATATTTCGTATGTCGATCCCGTAGAGCTGTACTGGGAGATAGTATTTCAGCGATTAATGAAGGAGTAAAATCTAAATACTTTTTTTGAATTTTATTACAGACCACTAAGACATCTGGTACAAGAATCGTATCATCGGATACTTTGTAATCCAAAGGGTCATATGCTTTGCAGTGTTTACAATTTTTAAGAGCGATATATAACTCTCCTCTTAAATTTGAGGCTACTTGTTGATGCCTGGGGATTGCGGTAGGACTCATGGCAACAGGATGGCCTTCATACAACTCCCATTTACCTTCCCAAAGCGCCCAATCCTCGAAAGTATAATGAGGTAGTATCCGAGTTGCAAATGCCATATTTATTAATTTTAAGATGAGCTACAAAATTATGCATTTAGGCTTTAAGGGTTAATAGTATTTGAAATTCAAATAAGGCGGATTTTCTTAAAGCGCTATTCTATCGAATATGTTGTTAATAATAATGTAGATAGTATTGAATATTAAATATATACACATTATTAAAAAACAACATATAAGTATTATTTTTACATACCGTAGTTTCGTCGAGTTTTTAAAATCATTTTACTTGATTTATCATCATTTTTGTGATTTAGTTACATTCAATCCATAAAATCGTATGAGTACTCTTTTTGATAAAGTATGGGATGCCCATGTAGTCCGCAAAATTCAAAGCGGTCCAGACATTTTATTTATAGATCGACATCTTATTCATGAAGTCACCAGCCCGGTGGCTTTTTTAGGATTGGAACAAAGGGGGTTAAAGGTATTGTATCCTGATCGCACCTTTGCTACTGCAGATCATAATACACCTACTATCAATCAGCACCTTCCAGTCCAAGACCCACTATCCGCTAATCAGCTGTTGGCCTTAGAAAAAAACTGCGCTAAATATGGTATCTCTCATTGGGGGCTTAATAATCCTAAAAATGGAATCGTCCATGTGATAGGCCCTGAAAATGGAATCACACAACCTGGCATGACTATAGTATGTGGTGATTCTCATACCTCTACACACGGTGCCTTTGGGACTATAGCTTTCGGAATTGGTACATCTGAAGTAGAGATGGTACTCTCTTGCCAATGCATCATGCAGCCTAAGCCTAAAAAAATGCGTATCACGGTCAATGGAAAGACCCCCAAAGGAGTAATGTCAAAAGATGTGATATTATATATCATTGCACAGACCACTGCTAGTGGCGCTACAGGTTATTTTGTAGAATATGCTGGCGAAGTATTTGAAAATATGTCTATGGAAGGTCGAATGACGGTCTGTAATATGAGTATAGAGATGGGGGCACGTGGAGGAATGATTGCACCGGATGAGACTACATTCAATTATCTCCAGGGAAGAGAAAAATCGCCAAAAGGAGCAGCATGGGACAAAGCGGTTGCACATTATAAAACCTTAAAAACAGATGAAGATGCTGTCTTTGACAAGGAATATCATTTTAATGCATCAGATATAGAACCTATGATTACTTATGGCACTAATCCTGGTATGGGAGTTGGGATTTCTCAGTCAGTTCCTTTAGGCTCTACTGTCGATAGTGCAAAAGCATCCTATGATAAGTCCTTAGCTTATATGGGCTTTGCAGAAGGCCAAAGTATGATCGGTAAAAAAGTAGATTATGTATTTATAGGTAGCTGTACGAATGGACGGATCGAAGATTTCAGAGCATTTGCTTCCATCATAAAAGGTCGAAAAAAAGCAGACCATGTCACCGCTTGGGTAGTTCCTGGCTCGCATGTCGTGGAAAAACAAATCAAAGAAGAAGGCATACTTGATATTTTGATTGAGGCAGGATTCAGCCTTCGTCAACCGGGATGTTCGGCTTGCCTAGCAATGAATGATGACAAAATCCCTCCTGGCAAATATGCGGTGAGTACAAGTAATCGAAACTTCGAAGGTCGTCAAGGTCCTGGAGCAAGAACTATGTTAGCCAGTCCATTGGTGGCCGCGGCAGCTGCTGTCACCGGTGTGGTTACAGATCCCCGTACTTTGATGAATTAAGACTGTAAAACATGAGCTTCCTTTCTAATAGTATAGTGGTCAATAGGTCTTTTTCTTTTTCATTAGAAATAATAAAAATATTTCAATACCTAGTAAATAAGAAAGAATTCACCTTATCCAAACAATTATTAAGATCCGGCACTTCTATCGGAGCCAATGCCAATGAAGCCATAAGCGCAATGTCAAAACCTGATTTTATCCGTTGTCTCAATATATCCCTTAAAGAAGCCCGAGAAACCAGTTATTGGCTAAATTTATTAAAGGATAGTAATTATATCAATGACGAACAGTTTGAAGTTGCCCACCGTCAATGTGTTGAACTTATAAAAATACTAACAAGCATCATCATGACCTCCAAAAGCAATCTCGCAAAAACCAAAACCCAAAAAAAACTCAACTCCTAACTCAACAACTCATAACTCCTAACTCTCAACTCCTAACTCTCAACTCCTAACTCTCAACTCCTAACTCTCAACTCCTAACTCTCAACTCTCAACTCCTAACTCCTAACTCCCATGGCCTACGATAAATTTACAATAGTACGAAGTTCAGCAGTCCCCTTACCTATCGAAAATGTAGATACGGATCAAATCATACCTGCACGTTTTTTAAAAGCAACAGAACGCAAAGGATTTGGCGACAATCTATTTAGGGATTGGCGATACCATCCTGATCAATCACCCAAGGTCGATTTTGTATTAAATAACCCCACCTATTCCGGAAAAATACTAGTAGGAGGTAAAAACTTCGGTAGTGGTAGTAGTAGAGAGCATGCAGCATGGGCTATCTATGATTATGGATTCCGAGCTGTGATCTCTAGTTTTTTTGCAGACATCTTTAAAAGCAATTCCATGAATATCGGACTACTTCCCGTGACGGTTAGTGAATCCTTTTTGGACAAAATATTTATAAGCATTGAAGCAGACCCAAATAATCTGATAGAAATCGATTTACTTAAACAGTTAGTTACCATAGTTTCCACCGGTGAACAAGAAACTTTTGAAATCAATAGCTATAAAAAACATAATATGCTGAATGGCTACGATGATATTGAATACCTCCAGGCTATGAAAAACGATATTGAATCATTTGCTCAAAAACAATTGGCATAATACAACCCAATGAAGATAGAGCAACGCCATATCGAAATCATGGATACTACCTTGCGTGACGGGGAGCAGACCAGTGGAGTATCGTTTTCAGCAGTTGAAAAACTTACGATTGCTCAGATT
>JAYSTG010000230.1:0-4479 GCA_043719965.1 Saprospiraceae bacterium
ATGACTTTGATCCAACCATCCTGCCCATCAAATATGGCTGTACCATTATCTTGCATGCCACCGATTGCAAACTTTGGATCAATCCTAGAAGCGGAAAAATTTGCATAGAACTGTGTCGTCTGATACCCTCCATTGCGTGCTTCGAAAGTGTTACCTCGATCTTTAGTTAAAAAAACACCTCCATCTGTTGCATAATAAATTTCATTTGGTCTTAGCGGATGAAAATAAGTAGCATGTACATCAGCGTGCACATATATGGATTCATCTCCTTCTTTACCTCCTACCGAAATCCTGCCCATATCTCCGGCATCCCACGAACCTACATTGGAAAAACTCGTGCCTCTATTTTCTGAAATATATACATTTTGACCGACATAGGATATAAAATTAGGGTCTTTAGGATCTATCGCGATATCATGGGAATACCAACCTTGTACAGCGGCCACATCTTTTGAATTCATTTTGTCCCAAGTGCTGCCACCATCGATACTCATGAATAGTCCAATTGATTTGCCCTCATCCGCAATAGAAGCGTATAGCACATCAGGATTGGAATTACTAATAGCTAATCTGGCTTTGCCAGAATATGATTCAGGCAATCCGTTTTTTAATTTGACGAAGGTGCTTCCAGAATTATTGGATCTATAGATTCCACTGATGGCATTGTCATTCAATCCTCCATGGGTCACATAGATGACTTCGGGGTTTTTAGGACTCACATCGACATCTGTAGCCATTGATATATCATCTATCAAAGTCCAACTTCGACCTGAATTTGTTGATTTATAAACACCTTCCGTAGTCGCAGCATAAATGATTTGATCATCATATGGATCAAACTCCATGTCTTGTACTCCACTGATTATATTATTAAGAGGGAGTATTTGTTTCCAAGAGTTGCCACCATCTATTGATTTGATGATGCCCATGCCATAGGTGCCTCTAGTCTTCCGGTCTACAATGCCCGGCATGGAATGACTTTTATTGTAGACTTCTCCAGTACCCAAGTAAAGTACATTGGGATCGGAATTGCTGATCAAAATGGATGCAACAGAGTAAACAGGAAGATTAATCGGGACTTGCACCCAACCATTATATCCTATACCAGATGAGTAGGACCTCCATAATCCTCCACTTGCAGAGCCGGCAAATATTAAATCCGGATTGGTAGGATGAAAAGCAAGGCATAATGTGCGACCGCCTATATTCTTGGGACCTAATGCCTTCCATTGGGCTTGGTCTTTTCCTCTAAACCTAGTTTTCGATTTTTCGAATGCTGTAATCAATGCACCACTCGATACTTCTTCTGTCTCTGAAAAACGAACCGCATTCCAGGCTTCCAATGCCTGCCCGGCTCCACTTTGACTTTTTACTTCAACCTTCTGGTGACAAGCTATTACAAATAAACCAATAAAAATGAAGGCGAGTCGAGGTAAAGTCATGAGATATAATAAAAAATTATAATATATGATGCAAATATAATAAACTGATTATAAGTCTAATAATATAAAATGTTAAAATTTTCCTTGATTTTTGGGTGTATGGCAGATTTCCCATTTTGATGGCTAGAAACAACTTATTTAAAGCGCATTGTAGGGAAATTTGCCATACACCCTGATTTTTCTTTCTTTTGAAGAGTCGCCCTAAATGATCTATTTTTACCTAAAATGATAGAAGGAAAAGAAGCCATTTCTACGCTGATTTATTCGGAGCTTGAAGATATTCAGCGGCAAGGAATTGGCGATCCATTGAAATCTGTTTCCAGATTATATCAGGCTGTAAATTATTTTTTTAATAGAATTACAGTCAATGAAAAGATCTATTTCACCACTTTATTTGCCAGAATGGTATTTTCAGGGATTCATTATAAAATCCCCAGAAGAGATCTTTCACTTTTACACCATTTCCGCAAAATGGCTCATCAGTCTATTTA
The DNA here is from genome assembly GCA_043719965.1 of Saprospiraceae bacterium. Taxonomy (GTDB): domain Bacteria; phylum Bacteroidota; class Bacteroidia; order Chitinophagales; family Saprospiraceae; genus JADJLQ01. The sequence continues at coordinate 1,934 of JAYSTG010000230.1, forward strand.
TAATGAGCAGATTATATCCCAGTTTACCCCTACTCAATTATTACAATTAGGGGTTTATAGTCTTAATAATATAGTGGCATATATCTGCCAATCTCCATCCCCTTTGGCTTTCATGGAATGGGAACAAAAATCCTGGGATGAATTGTTTAAAGAACCGAAGTTCGAAAAGATTATTCCTCATTGTAGAGTATTGGTTACTCAAGCAGATGAACTAGAAAGCATGCTTACAGGGGTCTCCGAGGAATATCCGCATCATGTTGTTTTTATCAAGTTTCACATTGCAGGTATCAATGACTCGCAAACTGAAATATTAAAAACCTATCTCTCACTCCAACCTTTGCCTATTTCATTACAACTCATAGATATTGAAGTCGAAACAGGTGGGTCATGGGTTCCTCATCAGTTTGTGATAGAACCAGATTATTTAGTAGATGTCACGGCAGTAGCAGAATGCTTTAAAGATTTTGGAGTCATGACCTGGTCATACTTGCTCAATAAGTTCAAACCAAAGCCTAGCAGTATCAGCATATTATTAGGAAATGCAGCTAATTTTTTTCTCGATGAAATCTTAGTCAATGCTGAAGTGTCTTTTAATTCTTTAATGAAACAATTTTTTAAGATTTACCCTTTGGAGTGTACTGTACTTGAAGACCGAGAAGTATTAGATCTTAATGTAAAGGCCAAGACACATTATCACAATTTAAAAAGAGTGATCTTGGATGAATTCAAACTCATCGGAATAGAGCAAGAAGGCATTTATCTCGAGCCTACATTTATCTCTGCGATCTACGGGTTGCAAGGGCGCCTGGATTTATTTCATGAATTGCCTGCTCGCAATCTGGCACATATTGTGGAACTTAAAAGTAGCAAACCGTATAAAACAAATACTTATGGGATCAATGCTAATAATTATATCCAGACCCTTTTATATGATTTATTGATACGATCCGTATTTAACAATAAATTTAAACTTTCCTCTTACATCCTTTATTCACAACAAGATTCAAAAGCCCTACGATTTGCTCCCCCGATTAAAGCACAACAGATCGAAGCGCTGTCTGTACGCAGTGAACTTGTAATTATGGAATTAAAGTTGACGCGTACCGCGATGTTAGAAGGTATGTTGAGTCAGTTGCAACCCAGTATTTTACCTATACAACAAGGATTTATAGCCAATGATCTACAGGACTTCCAAGTGTTTTATAAAAATTTAAATCCTCTTGAAAAAGATTATCTTATCGGATATACAGGATTCATAGCCCGAGAACATCATCTGGCCAAAGTGGGTGAGCATAGTGATGAATCTAATAATGGGATGGCTTCGCTCTGGCTCAATAATAGATTGGAAAAGGAAGAAAATTTTAACATCTTGAGCCACTTGGTCTATAAGGAGGAACAATCAAAAGGGGATGACTTCGTATTGATCTTCCAGCGCACGAATGCTTCTAACAAATTGGCTAATTTCCGTCAAGGGGATATCGGTGTATTATATCCACATACCATATCCGGCAACTCTGCGCTGGAACATCAGATCTTTAAATGTTCGATCATAGAGTTAAAAGATGACCTGATCACGTTACGTTTGCGCAATAAACAACGCAAAAATCAAATTTTTACAAAGTGGACACATTGGAATCTGGAGCATGATCTCATCGATAGTAGCTTCCATGCATTATATCGAAGCCTTTTTGAATTTCTCGCATGTGATGATGAAAAGAAAAAATTATTGTTTTGTCAGACTGCACCACGAAAACCACAAATGGATCTAGACGAAGTCCAGCTTCCCAATGACCTTAATAAAGAGCAACAATATATCCTGAAAAAGATTTTAAAAATCGAAGATTACTTTTTATTGTGGGGGCCTCCAGGTACTGGAAAGACCAGTATCATGTTGAGGTCATTGGGCCAATATATTATTCAAAATACGGATGAGCAGATTTTATTTTTAGCTTATACGAATAGAGCAGTAGATGAAATTTGTGAAGCTTTACATTCCGTGGGTCTTGATTTTTTGCGAATTGGCTCAAGACATACTGCGCAACGAAAATTTTGGAAACATTTTTTAGATGAACAAGCTGGTAGCATCGAGCGTCGGTCAGAGTTCAGAAGCCTGATAGCGCAACACCGCATCATCGTAGGCACGCTTTCATCTATCAATGGTAAATCCGAATTGTTCCAACTAAAATCTTTTGACTGGGTGATTGTAGATGAAGCTTCTCAGATCCTCGAGCCTATGTTAGTCGGATTATTGCCCAAAGCAAAAAAATGGGTTTTGATAGGCGATCATCGGCAAATGCCTGCAGTCGTCGTACAACGAAGGGAGGATAGTGATGTATCTTCAGCTCACCTCAAATCCATCGGATTGTATAATCTTAGAAATTCGCTCTTCGAAAGATTGATGAATGAAGCTAAAAAAAATGAATGGACCTGGGCCTTCGATATACTCCGAGAGCAAGGTAGGATGCATCAGGACATCATGAAATTCCCGAGCCATCACTTTTATAAGGGAGAACTAAAGATATTACGACAGCCGGAGGTGCATTATG
>JAYSTG010000024.1:0-2295 GCA_043719965.1 Saprospiraceae bacterium
AAATTAAATTATGTTTAGAAATTACATCGATTCATCTCAAACCCACTAAATATGGCGAAGAACCAAAAATTTCTATCAAATTATAATATGAATCGAGAAGCTCCCGAGATAATATCTTGCTTATTTAGTTACCTTAGATACATAAAATGAATAAGAAAAAGATCGCTAAATATTTTTTAATAACTATTGCCTTAGGAGTAATAATCTCAGCCTTGTGGGCTGAAAATGGAAAAGCTCAATTATATGGGGGAAATACTGAAGTAGTAGACTATAAAAAATTTAATATCCCTATCGTATCAACATGTGTCAGTGATGTGATGGCATTAAGATATACAGTCATTTAAATAAAGAAAGTTATATAGCTACAGGCAAGGTTGCAGATTCACTAGGCATGGATGTTATCGGCCAAATTCCATTCAACATTGAATTATCCGATGTATGGAATGGCAGTCAGAAAGAAATCGCACACTTTGAAGAATTGATGAATGCTTTGAATCGAGAGTTTGAATATTATGGTGAGGAGGATGGACCAGATTTTTTAAAATTTATAGATGAACGAAGTGATTCATTAGTTCAACAATTAATCAAAAAAAATATAGCTGTTACTTCATCTCTGGCGGGCATGGATTACTATGTTCCACAAATATTTGATTTAGAAGCTACCTTGCGCAAAGTAAAGTTGGAATATGAAAATCCGGGTATCAGTGAAGGGCATGAGAAATTAACACCACAGGAGGGCTTGGTGGGTTGCCAGGCGTCAATCGGGCACGAAACCCAGATGGCTTGACGGAAGAACAGAAAGCAGGTCGAAAAAAATATTGGACTACATATACTGCTGCATGTAGTCGGGTCGGGAAAAATTTAGCTACACGGGGTGTCAAAATCTTGGCGGGTACTGATGCAAATTTATCAGTAAAAGTACCAGGTTTTTCATTCCATGAAGAACTCAAAAGTTTGAATGCAATAGGTATGACCCCTGTTCATGTATTGAAAGCTGCTACATCCATCCCTGCCGATTGGTTGAAATCCAAAGCTGGCAGAATAGAAAAAGGGTATAAAGCCAATTTAGTGCTTTTGGATAAAAATCCATTAGAAGATATATCGAATACACAAACCATCCATACTGTAATTGTAAACGGAAGAGTATTAGATCGAGCTTTATTGGATGAAATGCTCGCTGCTGTGAAGAGTGCAAACGATGCAAGTCGCAAAAAAGATATTAGCAAGTTTGTTAATATAAAAGACTAATCTTTGTTAATCTTTGTATAACTCAATTGCATGTCTTTGCTGTTATAAAACTTAAACCCAAAATTTAGTTGCTATCGACCTATCCTAAAATCCCAACATAGCTGCTCCAATCACACCAGCACTATCCCCCAACAAAGGCCTGAGCAAAGGTGTATTACAATTATCATTAAACATATGTTTCAAGATCTCAGATTGACCATGATCATACAATTCGTCCAACTGGCCTACCCCTCCTCCGATGACGATAGCATCTGGATCGATAAGATTAACGATGTAAGAACAAGCTAATCCAAAATTATGTAACATTCGATCTCTTGTTGCTGTAGCATGAATATCACCTTCCATACGCCAGGCATGAGCAATATCTTTCATTGATTTATGAACTCCAGATTTTTGATGGTAATACTTTTCTAATGCAGGTCCAGACATCACATTTTCATTGCATCCAGTATGACCACAATAACATACGATATCATTTTCTTCTGTACGGATATGTCCGAATTCCCCACCAATACCATGCCTCCCATGGATCATTTTGCCATCGACGACTAAGCCTCCGCCCACCCCTGTCCCCATAATGATCCCAAACACCACTTTGGCGCCTGGCAATAATGCAGGTACAGCTCCCAGGGTAGCTTCTGCTATTGCAAAACAATTGGCATCGTTGGCCATAAACAAAGGCAACCCAAGTTTTTTTTGAAGATCTGTTTTAAAAGTCCGGCCATTGAGACAGGTAGTATTTGAATTTTTATGAATATAGTTGATCGGGTCATAACTGCCGGGAGTACCAATACCAATCTGCGAGGGTACCAGTCCTGATTTAACTTTTAGGTCATCTATTAAATCACAAATTCGTTGGACAATATGATCATAGCCGTGTTGGCTCTCAGTAGGTATCCGTTGTCTAAGAATAGTATTTGGCTTGGAATTATTTATTTCCAAAATAACTCCTTCTATTTTAGTGCCTCCCAAATCGATACCCCAATTGTATTCAGGCATTTTTTTTCTTTTTTGCGCTTTCAAACTTTGGTTTTAAAATGATCACGC
>JAYSTG010000231.1:0-1766 GCA_043719965.1 Saprospiraceae bacterium
GTTTTTGTGATAGCTAAGATCACCTGTGGCAACATCTTTCCGGATTTGTATACCTGATTCTTCAGCTGCAGAAAGCGCCGCAGCTGCAGATTTGGAACAACAACCAGATTTGGCCGCAGCCATTGAATGACAACTTTGTGCTACCAATTGGTTTGCCCCTAAAGCTAAAATCAACAACAAGAATATGTATTTCATATCAAGATAAAATTTAAAAATGTGAACTAATCTATCAAAAGTACAGCTTATCAGTATAAAATACAATACTTTAGTATAAATATTTATCTATTCTTGTATCCTTTGTGAAAACATGTCGTCTTATTATTCAATACTTTAATATGCGCATCGTTTCTTCGATTCTCTTCATATTTGTGGTCATGTCCTTTAATCCTATACTTTCGTTGGCTCAAAAAAAAATAGAGTCCTATAGTAAGGATATCATCTACTTTGGTAAAGGAGGAGGATTTGCAGGTATCGAACAGACTTATGCCTTACTCCAAAGTGGAGATCTTTATAAAAAACAATCTATCCAGGATCAGAAGTTTCAATTCATCAAAAGACTAAAATCAGATGAAACCAAACAAGTTTTTTCCAATTATGAATTTCTGGGATTAAGATCCATACAACTTAATGAGCCAGGGAATACCTATACTTTTATTGAATATGCCGATAAGTCTGGTAAAAGAAAGATCACCTGGGGAGGAACTGATCTGGTACCTGGAAATCTCAAACTATTCTATTCTATTTTAAATCATCACCTAGCTAATTAAATCAATGAGACAAATATTTAACTTGATACTGGTATTAGTACTGATGCTATGCGTATCGGTCATCACCTATAGTCAATCTGAATTTAAAACTATTCAGTTTGGAACTACTAGTGGCACAAATGCAAGTTTACTTCCAGTGAAACGTGTAAATCATTTTATAAAGAAAAGAAATACATCCGAGACAATCAGCCCCAAAAAGCAATTACAATTTCAAAGACCAGAAACGGTTTCCACTCCCGGCACCGTAGAAACCAATCTAGATCAAAATTCTTTTTGGGCCGAAAGTAATAAGCCCAATAGCTTTAATCTCCGATCAGCGAATGCCTCTATCTATAGCTTTCTAGATCCTTTCAAATCAAAAATGAAAATCCAGGATGTCTCCAAAGAATTTGAATTCGTAAGCAAAGAAATTGATGAACTCCAAATTCAACATATCAAAATCAAACAAGTCTTTCAAGGCGTTCCTGTTTATGGTGGTGAACTTATCATTCATGGCAAGAATGACCGGATGGATCATATCAATGGCCGCGTATTTCCGAGCCCTAAGGAATTGGATGTACAACCCACGCTCCAACTAAATCTTATAGAAAATATCATCGTAAAAGACCTCGTATCCTTAGATAAGTACAGGGAAGTAAGTATCTCTTTATTAAAAATCATGCATCGGGAGCGAATGACTTCTGAATTGGTGGTGTACCATGATGAACTGCATAAGCCCTATTTAGCCTACTCCATATCTATAGTCGCTAATGGCCTGGAGATTTGGAATTATATCGTAGATGCGCACAACGGACAGGTGCTCAAAAAATACAAAAACACTTGTTCTTTCATGCCTCATGATCATACTTCTTTTTTAAATGAAGGAACACATCGTGCAACAAAAGAAAAAATAAATCCTACTTCATTTTCATTTAAATTTGTAGGTAAGACGACTTCTGCTGCAATCGATTTATTTGGAAAAAATATTACGCTCAATACTTTTGAGGATGGAGGTCGATT
>JAYSTG010000232.1:0-1762 GCA_043719965.1 Saprospiraceae bacterium
CATCGAATGCATCCAACCTGATTTTATAGCGTTGCGCGGCTTCGAAATCCAAGTTGGAAGCGTAGATATCCATCTGATTTTTGAGATAGGACTTAGCCTCACCAAAATTGCCATTTAAGATATTCCGCATTTGTCTTATTCGGTCATTATATTCTTCTTCAGATTCATGAGCTTCACAGGGGCCGAGACAGTTTTTGATATGATATTCTAGGCAGACTTTGAATTTTTGTTTACTTATATTTTCAGGGGTCAATAATAGGGTACAATTACGGGTTGGAAATATTGTTTTTAGAAAATCGAGTATGATCTCGGCTTTATATTTTGAAGTATAAGGGCCAAAATACTCGGAACCATCTCGGAATATCCTACGAGTAAAAAAAATCCTTGGGTATCGCTCTTTTTTAATGCAAATGAAGGTATAAGATTTCCCATCCTTCAAGCTGACATTATATCGTGGTTGATGATTTTTGATCAACGTACTTTCCAATAATAAAGCATCATGCTCCGTCTCCACGACGAGATATTCGAGCCGATCAGCATGCCGGACCATAGTTACTGTTTTGAACCGTTGATTTTTGGAATCCGTGAAATAGGAAGTCGTTCGTTTTAATAAATTTTTTGCCTTACCTACATATAAGATTTCTCCTAGTTCATCTAAGAACTTATAAATTCCTGGTTGCTCTGGAATCATAGGCTGAATCAACTTGAAGGTCTCTTTATTCACACTACCTATATTTTCGAAATCATTTGAGTAATTAACTTGGCGCTGGCAGGAGCTAAAGACAACCCCAACATGCCATGTCCAGTATTGATAAACCCATTACTATAATTGGGTATTCTATTTATTATTGGAAGACCAGTAGGCGTCAACGGTCGAAAACCATACCATGGTTCAATTTTTTCTAAGTCAGATTTTTTATAATCGGGCAAATAAGACTCAATGGTTTTAAATATTCCTTGGACTCTATTCGCTCGAATGTGGTCATTAAATCCTGCTAGCTCCATGGTTCCGCCCAATCGCAAACTTGATCCCATAGGAGTGACAGCGACTCGCCCTTCTACCAGTATCATTGGAGTAGTCAACTGTGGATTGGCAAGCGGGATTGTAATGTTATACCCCTTACCACCTTGCAATAACAGGGATTGACCCAATTTTTTTGAGAGTGATCCGGTCCAAGCACCTCCAGCCAAAATAAACACCTCCGCTTCGTTAGATTGATGTGCAGAGACCGCATGGGTAATCCTGCCTTCACGAGTATAAAAATCTATAATTTCTGTAGAAGGTTGCCATAAAATATCGGATAGTCGTAAGGTATTGATTAAAGACCGCATCAAGGATTGTGGATCTAGATGCATATCATCTAAATAATGTACACCACCTAATGCATGAATGGTCACACCAGGATTAAGTTTTTTTAAATCCTCGATGGATAATATTGCCGTTCTGATGCCAAGTGCATTGGCCTTCTCAGAAACTTTTATTTCATCCTGCAAAGCATGAGCTGTGTTACAAGCCATGATGATCCCCTTGGATTGGAGCCCCATATCCAGTCCTGCTAATTCAGAAGACCGAAAAATATCTCTGGACCAACTTAATAATGCTAAAAGAGCTCCAATATTTTTTTGAACGTGCTGGCGATTGGCATGCCTACAAAATTGAAAGCACCATTGTATAAATTCAAGGTCCCATCTGGGTTGTATGTAAAAAGGACTTGATGAGTCCATCATCCACTTGATACTTTGACGGATAATGCCTGGAGCA
>JAYSTG010000233.1:0-4446 GCA_043719965.1 Saprospiraceae bacterium
CACTTCCAATCTAAAATGGAAGAAATAGGGCAAAAACTAGGTAAAGGCCTCAGCTTGCAACCCATATTTGACGAACTGAAACAATTGCAGCAAAAACTGCAAGCCACTGATATGAATAGAAATGATCGAGGTCATGTCTGGGATCAGATCGATGCCTTGTTCAAACAGATCAAGGAAAAACGGGCCGGTGGCCGAGATGGAAAAGAGGGCGCCCCTGGGACAGATCGATTGGGTCGACGATATGAAGGATTGATAGAGGCCTTGAATAAGATGCAAGCATCTATCAAACGAGACTATAGCGATTTGGAATTTGAAAAACGAAAAATTGCAAACTCAGAAGGTCAGCTGGAAGCACAAATACGACAAGCAAAAATAAAAATGATTGATGAGCGTATCCGATCCAAAGAGGAGAAGCTCAAAGACATGAACGACACTAAAACCGATTTGGAAAAGCGCCAAGAGCAAGAAAAAGTAAAAGAGATACGACGGGCAGAAAAAGAAAAACTAGATCAAGCCAAACACCAGGTCGAAGATCGTATCAAAGATGAAATGCGGAAAGCCGCAGAGGCCCGTAAAGATGATAGTCGAATAGATAAAGCGGCTGAAGCAATCACGGGTGCTAAACATATCCATCATGAAAGCATCATCGATGCGATAGGTACGACATTAGGCGAAACACTTGAAGATGTAGTCGATACCGTAAGAGCTGTATCGGAGGTAGTCGGTGAGAAATTACACGAAATAGCTGATAATCTGAAAGGTGAAAAACCGGAGGTTGAACAGGAGGAAGCTTAAGATGTAATAGCTCAAGGAGTGACCCATTAATCATATTTATATTCTCCCACTATACGAACTATTTGGGACTTATTTATTTCTATGATTAAATTTAAAATACCATAGTCTTCATCGTCATCCAATTGTATAAAAAAATCACCTTTGCGATCAATAGACCTATTAGAAAAATTTTTATTTCCAATTTGTAAAACGGAGTTTAAATTTAAAGGTTGAAATATTAGCTGGAGCCCCTATAAATCAGACAAAGTATTCAATATTTTGATTTAAAGTTGGATTAGACAGACAACGAGTTTCGAAAGGGGTTTGGTTTACTTTTAAATCAATTCATTTAGAAACAAATATTTACTTGGGAACAAGTATCCAATCCCTGCATGGATACTTTCAAAATTATAGAATTTCTTGAACATTATGAAAGTACCCTTCGCCTCTTCGATGGATTCAAAATCATATTGGCGACAGATCCCGTTTTCATTCTTACAGCGGGCAGGCATTTAATTAACCAATCCAAATAATCGTAAATGCTCATGCCCCGTATATCCTCGGGTAAATCAGCTGGTTGGTTGCTATCGCATCTAAACAACTAGGATGAACTAACTATGATCTACGCAATAAGGCTATAAAAAAAAAACCCGCTTTGCCTTTGAGTATCTTGATGGCGGCTGCAATGAGGATGTCAATCTCCTTAAAAACACGGCAGAGATCAGAGAGATCGAGCTAGTGCCCCATTATCTTTCCTGCAAAGGAGTGAGCAATATCAAAACGGAGCTATTCGGCCATACGTATGATGCGCCGTTCGGGATCAGCCCTATTGGCTTGCAGAGATTGATGTGGCCCGGGGCGACTAAAATAATGGCCAAAGCATCTTTAGCTCATAACATACCTTTTATACTCAGTACGATGGCTACCAGCAGTATCGAGGAGGTCAGTACCATCACAGAGGGACGAGCGTGGTACCAACTCTACCATCCAAAGGAAAGAAGTATGACCAACAGCTTACTGGATCGCGCCCACCATGCCGGTGTGCCGGTCTTAGTCTTGTTGTGTGATGTGCCTACTTTTGCTTTCCGGCCTAGAGATATCCGCAATGGTCTTGCACTGCCACCTAACTAAGATGACGCTGCGTAATATCATGCAGATCATTGGCAAGCCACATTGGGCCATCAATACGTTGCTAGAAGGTAAGCCGCAATTTGCCAATTTGATACAATACATGCCTAAAGGCCTCGACATGGGCCGACTCGGGGCCTATATGAATCAGACTTTTTCCGGCCAGATGAATGAGGAAAAGATCAAGCCGATCCGGGACTTCTGGAAAGGGAAAATCATCATGAAAGGTGTCGCCAGTGCTTCCGATATGGATCTGTGTACCAAACTTGGCCTAGATGCCGTCATGCTTTCTAATCATGGCGGGAGACAATTGGATGCCGGACAATCTACCATAGCCACACTCAAGGAGCTCGCTCCAAAATATAAAGACAAAATCAAGATCATGATAGATAGTGGGATCCGGTCGGGTCCGGATGTTACGCGGACTATGGCTTGTGGTGCTGATTTTACCTTTTTAGGCCGATCTTTTATGTATGGAGTAGCAGCATTGGGTAAAAAAGGGGGTGATCACACGATAGGTATGCTCAAGATACAGATACAACAAGTGTTGGAACAAATCGGATGTGAGCGCATTGCAAATTTGCCACAACATTTGGTGCAGCATCAGCCAAGGGCAGCAGGAGCTACCCTTGGCTGATGATATGACGCCTTCATGGCTCGCCCATTCGGGGCTGAATTGATACAAGGATTCATTGAAGGAAAACGGTCAACGTAATTTAGGCATCAACAAACTTAACCCCCAATCACTTTTCACACATCACTTACTACTATTGATTTCTAATTTGTAACCCCTACCATGTATACTAATCAGATTAACATCTGGATCATATGCCAATTTTTTCCGAAGTTTCGATACGAATACATCTAGGCTTCTACCGACGATCACACCCTGATCTTCCCAAACCGTTTTCAGCAGATGCTCTCGCTCCAATAATTCATTGGGAGATTGAATAAATAGATTTAACAACTCAGACTCTTTGGCGGAAAGGGATGTTTTTTCATGCTCCCAATATAAAAGTTGATTTTTTAAGTCAAATTGATATCTTCCAACCGATTGTATTTGTGTTTCCTGTACAGAGTCGAGTGGCATTGTTTTTAATTGGTGCGATTTTTTTTTGAGCCAGTACATTCCAAGAGATAGGATTAAGATCGACATCAACACGATGACCCACTTCAAATCAGCAGTATTAGGAGTAAATTTTATACGCATCGTATAACAAGCCAACGGTACTCTACGACCATCACATGGTATAAGATCACCTCCCGGCACACTCACTATATTAAAACTATATACGATGTCGCTTGACTCGCATTCCAATACCTGGAACAAATAAGGTCTGATGAGGCTCGAATCTTCGAGATGATCTCTTACGATCGTCACGATCGAATCTGGCGTAAAAGAAAATACATTTTCAAATCGGATAAAATATTCTTGTGCTGAGCGTCGCTCGATCGGCAAGACTCTAGAACTGTCATCCCCGATGGCCAATAGGATTTTATGACCGATGGTACGCAATCTCACTTCATACCAATCTGCAGATTCCTCGGTATCTGGTGGCGGTCCGGAATGCCGACTACCCACCCAAGCCAATGCCACCACACTCATGATGAGTATACTCAGAGTGAGCCACTTGGTTTTTAGATCCATAAAGCACAAATCTAAGCGCATTTCATGCATTGATTAATGCTTTTTACATCATTTTACAAAGATTTTACGAGGACTTTACCACTTATATCGGCATCGTCATCCACTTTCGCGGCATCGTTTTATTTTTCAAGAAAAACCAATCTATGTTTCACAAGACAACTTTTCATCACTTGGCATGGCCCTGATTCGGGTACTCACTGGTATCATCTTGATCAAAGCAAGCATTGAGGTGTTTTCCAAAGAGAGCATGTCAGGTCAATTGCAACGCTGGATCATGCATCCAAAACGGAATCTTCAAGACTCTGTAGTGATAGATCAAATCATAAATCGAGATCCTGAAGAGCTACTGAATGGACCCCAATCAAGCATCACAGAGCGGGACTGGCTATTATTTACCACTTCTTCTGTTTCACCCCAGATACAACCCCTAAAACCACGATACACACCCATTAAAAAAAAGGAACTCATATGGTTTACCGGATGTCCCTATCAGGACAGCGTCTGTGTCACCTACCAGTCGGTCATACTGGATGTACAAGGTGACAGGATCTTGTTTAGCACGCCTCCTGGTCTTCATCTAGGTGGCGCGAGTGGATCGCCTATCATAGATGCCCAGGGGTATTTGATCGGCATCCTCGGAGGGTCATCGGTCGTAAAATACACTGGGGGAGGAGCTTTGTATGGCATCTCTACCCAATATTTAAAGAAGGTATTGACTCATGCGGAGCCGCTCAATGTAGCACTCCTGCCCAGTCATAAAAAATTGGAAGCTGATATTAGAAAATATGGTTTAAGAAAAAGCATCCATCAATACAAAAAATTAAGCTCTCAAAACAAGAATCATTTTAAATATTCCTTTTCTTTTGAAGCGCTGAATCTTTTAGCTGCAGCCTTGG
>JAYSTG010000234.1:0-1756 GCA_043719965.1 Saprospiraceae bacterium
ATCAATCTACATCAAGCTATGGCTATCATAATACCTGCTAGAAAATTGTTTTGTCAGGACTCCGTGCTTACCTTTTTGGATCAAAGTTTGGTGCAAAATGATATAATCAGCAAGACGACTTGGATCTATGATAATCAGGTCATATCAGATCGTAAGAGTGTCGATATCAGACTTGGCTCGTCTCGAAATCCAGAAATAAAGTTGAGGATAGAAACTGCTGGAGGCTGCATTTCAGAAAATAGCTTAAGCATTCAACCGAATCATATCAAAGTTACGGTCGAGGTGGATTCTACTTCATGTATAAAAGATTCCGTAAAATTTCATGCAGCAATATCTGGACAATTTACATCTGTCAAATGGGATTTTGGAGATGGTGAAAGCTCCACAATTGCCGAAGTAAATCATCGATATAAAAAAGACGGAAACTACACCAGCACTTTGAAAATCATAGATGATAGTTCAGGGTGCGCATTGACTTATGTTCATCCATCTTCTATAAAGATAGGTACAACCAAAGCAGACTTTGATTTTATAGGCGAAATGAACAATTGTCGGCCATTCTATAGTGTGTTTATTAATAAAAGTCAATTTGCTGACAAGTATATTTGGGATCTAGGGGATCAATCCGTTTTATCCATTGAAAAAAACCCCTCCCATATATATCCTATAAGAGGGTATTACGATATAAGTTTGATTGCTTATTCTACCGATTTATGCAGAGATACACTACACATAGATTCCTTAATATTTGTTGATGCGCCGATGGTACATATCACCTCGGATACCAGTAAGCTGCGATGCACACCCACGGCTGTAAGTTTTTCTGCCACTTTATTCAATGCGAATAAAGTATTAGTGGAATATGGTGATGGTGGCCAAGAATTTTTATCCAATGTAGACGGAGAATATATATTTAAGCATACGTATGAACAGAGTGGAATTTACTATCCAGTAATCGTGGTGACCGACAGTAGTACTTGTGCAGAATACGCTTTGGATACACTTACGATCCATACTGCAAACGCTCAACTAAAATTTAGAGATACATTATTGTGTGGGGTAAAAGAACAAATTCGAATCAGCGATTCTTCTGCATTTTCCTCACCGATTCTCACCAAATTCTTGTCCTTAAAAGGCATTGGTGTTGACACTACATTTAGAGGTGTGCCAGATTCATTTCAGTTGACTCAAGCTGGAAAATATACTGTTGAGTATAGAATCGCAAGCGAATTTTGTGCGGATACTATTTTATACAATGAAAAAATAATATTATCACCGCAGCCTGAAGCTAATTTTACTTTGAACCTTTCCAATTTCTGCGCTGGCGATAGCTTGATTGCGATAAATACAAGTCAAGCTACCAACATATCTATTGACTCTATATTCTGGAGCCTTGGTAAAGTAAAAACTTTTAAAGATACCTTTAGAACCGTGCTTACCGAAGGATTATCTACTATTCAGCTCATTGCCAAAACCCCAATAGGTTGTACGGATACCGCCGTTCAGATGTTTAATGTAAAAAGTGCTGTTTTTTCAACTATTCCCAAGGATACTACCTTGTGTAATGGTTCATTATTAGAACTAAAAGCCTCGTTGATAAATCCTGTTCCAAACACCATCACTCGATGGCGCACGGGAAGAGATACCTTGTGTGTGGGATGCACCGATTATTCATTGACCGCCTTGACCTCAGCACGATATATATTTGAAACAGTGCACCCCAGTGGATGCATCCAGCCCTCGTCAGTCCATGTAA
>JAYSTG010000235.1:0-12832 GCA_043719965.1 Saprospiraceae bacterium
GTGTGGCAGATTTCCCAAGCTGTATTCTATAATCAACATTCCCTCTTTACCTATTATGCCGCTCCGCCTGTCCCTTTTGTTTGCTTTTACAGTTATCCACAAAGCCTATCATTTTGCTGGCAAACAAGGGCCTGCATGTCCAGTAGGCAGCAGAGATCCTGTCATTTGGTATGTTGCTCAATTTTTTACACTACTACATTAGTAAAGAAAATTTTGCTTAAACAAAGCTTTATGGATAGACTTTTAGCAATACCCTTAAGCCTTTGGTTCCCCTGGTATTGGCCTCCAATATCCAGGGGTCAGGTCTGACGACTCTAACGAGCGGCAAAGCCTTTCGGACTCCTTTGGAGGGGAGAAACCGATATTTGAAAATATATTGAATACAATAAAGAAATACAGAATGCCTTTAATAATTTAAAGTTGAGACCTGGATCCCATCTGAATTGGTGGGCAGTGAGGCTGAATCACTAAAGAAGCATTCTATAATAAAATCTTCAAAAAGGGAAATCTGCCACACACCCTCTGCGTCAGTTTTTCAATATTTTTCCCAAACTACCTTATCTTTCGAACAAACATGTTCAAATATGATGTCATAGTCGTAGGCGTGGGCACTATGGGGGCAGCTACTTGCGCCTATTTAGCCCAGCAGAGAATTAGTGTGTTAGGCTTGGAACAATTTGACATACCCAATGATCTGGCATCACATAGTGGATATACCCGTGTCATACGAAAAGCCTATTTCGAACATCCAGATTATGTGCCTCTTTTACTTCGAAGTTATGAACTATGGAATGAACTTGAAATAAAAACTGCATCAAAGATTTACCACCAAACTGGGATCTTGTATTTAGGTGAAGCTTCTAGCGTAGTTCTAGCAGGTTGTTTAGAATCAAGTAAGCGCTATCATATTCCGATGGATACCTGGTCAAGAGCAGATACACTTGACAGATTTCCTCAATTCCAGTACCCTGAAGGTTGGATGACCCTTTGGGAGCCTGAGGCTGGATATCTGGATGTACCAGTGGCAATCAATAGTTTTTATAATTACGCCTTGAACCATGGAGCTGAAATCCATACGCATGAAAAAGTACTGGATTGGAAACAAAACGATCAAGGTATCGAAATCCGTACCGACCTAAATCTATATCAAACGGATAGATTGATATTTACTTCTGGTGCATGGACCTCACAGCACCTGAAAGACTTACAACTTCCCTTAAAAGTGACTCGGCAATCTTTTGCCTGGCTAAATATGGATGATGGAATAAAATATTCAAGCCCTTCATTTCCATGCTGGTTCATCCATGATCCCAAAATGGGAATGTATTATGGGTTTCCAGATGCACAGATCAAAGATCAAACCGAACCTTCAGGAATCAAACTAGGATTACATATGCAAGGTATGGAAACATCACCCGATCGTGTAGATCGATTGCTACGAATTCAGGATGAAGATATTATACAATACTTTTGTTCGAATTATCTCCCAGCAGCAATTCAAGTACCTAAAACATATAAAACGTGTATGTATACCAATACTCCAGATGAAAATTTTATCATCGATTATATACCGAATAGTAATGATAAGGTAATTATGGCCTGTGGTTTTAGTGGGCATGGTTTTAAGTTTGCTCCTGTCATTGGAGAAATATTAACTGCGATGGCTCTGGGTCAGAAAATTACCTTACGTACTGACTTTTTAAAATTGAAAAGATTTGTTAAGCTTAATAATTAGTAAAATACGTGGAAATATCCTCCATCCTTTTAAAACCCGGCAGAAATGCCTCTCTGAATCGCAATCATCATTGGATTTTTTCCGGTGGTATTCAAAAAATAGTAGGTCAACCTCAAGAAGGTGATCTGGTAAAAATATGTGATCACAAGTCTGAATTATGTGGATATGGTCACTATAGTAATTCCAATATTTCAGTCAGGATATTGCAATTCGGAGCTGCACCGTGGTCAGATGAGTTTTGGATAAAACAAATTGAACGAGCGTTTAAGATCAGATTGCGCCTAGGCATTACGGATCAACCTCATACTACTGCATATCGGTTGGTACATGGTGAAGGTGATGGATTGCCAGGGCTCATTATTGACATGTATGGGTCGCATGCCGTAGTGCAATGTCATACCCAGGGAATGTATAAAAATATTTACTTGATTGCAGAAGCTCTGAAAAAAATATACGGTGATCGTCTCCTAACTATTTATAATAAAAGCAAAGAATCACTGGGCCAAGATGCAATTTCCATAGAAAATAATTATCTCCTCGGTAATATATCAGAGGACATCATACTGGAATATGGACATCGATTTAAAGTAAACTGGGTCACCGGCCAAAAAACAGGCTTTTTTCTGGATCAACGTGAGAATAGAAAATTGTTAGCGGATCTGTGTAAAGGAAAAACCTTACTCAATTTATTCTGCTACAGTGGAGGCTTTTCAATTTATGGATTAGCGCATGGGGCGATTTCTGTAGACTCTGTCGATGTATCCAGTAAGGCAATAGAACTCACAGAAGAAAATGTTGCCTTAATGAAAGGAAAGTCTATTACACACCATAGTCATGCTATGGATGTCAATACCTATTTATCAGCATGTGATATGTATGATATTATTGTTTGTGACCCGCCTGCATTTGCAAAAAGCATCAATAAAAGGCATCAAGCACTCATAGGATATAAGAATCTAAATGCTAAGGTCATCAAAAAAGTAAATTCAGGAGGATTACTATTTACATTTTCTTGCTCACAAGTGATGGATCGAGAAATGTTTCAACAGACTATCCTTGCTGCTGCGTTGGAATCAAATCGAAAAGTAAAAATCCTTCAATATCTAAGTCAGGGCCCGGATCATCCTATTAATATATACCATCCAGAAGGATCTTATTTAAAAGGGTTGCTGCTTTATATTGAGGATTGATTTAGGTTTTACTAAGATGACCTCTGCAAATTCTTTTAAGTTTTAATCAATTTATGAAAATCTAGGAAAACCCATTAAGCCCTTTCCAATTTATAAGTACACATAAAAGTTCACACTTACCACCCGAGCCAACGAATCAGTTTTAAAATCAGTGATACCATAATACTCAAAACAATCATACTAGCAATCGGGAAATAAAATCTAAAACCTTCTCGCTCCACTCTAATATCATCTGGCAATCGGCCTAACCAATGAAAGTATCGACCTGCATATGGCCATATTAAACCAACAAGGATAATTAATAACCCTAGACCTATCAATATTTTCGGGTTCAGTCCATACATTTAGAGATATTTGGGTTTTAAATAAATAATGAAATTAATTAAAAATAAAATAGTCAGTGTAGATATTGGAGGCACTTTTTGTGATGCCTCCTATGAGCATGGTAGTACATTCAGAAGCATTAAAATATTAAGCCACGGACAGTTGCGAGCTAAGATCAGACAGATATCTGATCTGAAAACCTTGAATATAGAAGCCGCTTGGGGGTTACCTTTCCCTCATGTTCTTAAAGGCTGCATTCTTTTCAGCCCCAAAGGAAAGCTTACCAGAATAGTAAGCTATGTTCCCACGAAAGGAATATTAAAAGTCGAAAGTACAAATGGGTATTTTGTGGGGGATACGATTGAAATAGGTATGTCAGCCGAAGCCCCCATATTTGCCGCTCATCTCCTGACAGGTATATCGACCCATCAATCCTTGAAAAATATTGAATTAAGGATAGGGACTACTAAAGGGACCAATGCTTTGCTTGAAATGAAAGGGACTCCCTGTATTTGGATTACGAATCAAGGGTTTGGTGATTTACTTTACATCAAAAGCCAGCAACGACCACACCTATTCCAGCTCAATATCCCTGAGCCAAAACTTTTACATCGTCAGGTCATCGAGACCTTGGCTCGCATCAATGCCCGAGGTAAAATCATAACTCCATTAAACCATCAGGAATTAAAAAGAATCCAAACTTTATTGCCAAATGATAAAACCATCCCTATAGCTATCAGTTTACTAAACTCCTATAAAAATCCCGTTCACGAACTTTTAATTCAGAAAACATTGCATCGTATGGGGTATCGTTACCTATCGTGCTCTGCCTCCCTCTTGCCTACCATACATCTATTGCCCCGAAGTGAAACCGCTGTTTGTAATGCTTACCTCAGTCCTATCTTACATCGATTTATATCTTCTATTCTATCAAAAGTCAAAGCAGACCAATTATTTTTAATCTCTTCCTCTGGTCAGGCGATACCTGCTAAGTTATATCAACCCAAAGACAGTCTATTTAGCGGACCTGCAGGAGGCATTAAGGCTGCCGAATGGATGGCTGCATCATATGGAATGCAAAAGATCATCACATTTGATATGGGCGGCACTTCCACTGACACTGCACGAATAGAAAAGAAAGCAGTAATAAAATTTAAAACGAAAATAGATCAAATCGAAATAGCAAGCCCTACCTTCGATATCGAAACAGTAGCCGCAGGTGGCGGAAGTATAATTGATTTTGAAGATGGACGATTTAAAGTAGGGCCTGAAAGCGCAGGCGCCGATCCTGGTCCGGCATGTTATGGGAGAGGGGGACCATTTACGCTTACAGATTTGAATCTATTGCTAGGTCGTCTTGTGGATCATTGCATGAGCATTCCGATCGATAGAAATAAATCATTATCCGCATGGCTTGAGCTCTTTAAAAAGACAGGTACTAAATCAAATCACCAAGATCAAACTTTAATACTTGAAGGTATAGCCCGAATCGCAGATGAAAAAATGGCAGAGGCTGTAAGAAAAATAACTTTGTCACAAGGGCATGATCCTGCACACTTTAATCTACTGGTCTATGGAGGCGCAGGCGGTCTTCATGCTTGTGCTATTGCCGACATATTACATATATCAACGATATTGATTCCTTGTACAGCGGGTATATTCAGCGCCACAGGCATGTCTAAAGCTCTGGTCGAACATACTTTAATTAAACAAATCAATTCCCCCTTAGATGCAATCCATTCTAAACTTAAAAAATTTTATCAATTATTATATCAGGAATATAATGAGCTTGACTATGTGATCCATGAACGGAAGATTCATCTTAAATATCAAGGGCAAAATCATACGATGGTCTTGGACTGGCGCCATGATCTGAATTTGAAATTAAAGTTTAAAACGCTATATAAAAAACAATTCGGTTCCAGTCTACCGAATATCATCGAAGTGGATAAAATTCAAATCAATCTGATAAAAAAAGGTAAAATCAAAATCATTAAAAAACGAAGAAAAAGTAGTCCAAAAGCAAGAAAGATAAATCATGCTTCAATTTCCTGGCATGATTTAAACGCAGGGGATCATATTCCAGGGCCCTTGACCATTTATCATCGTGAAGCCACGGTCTACTTGGCAAAAAATTGGGAAGCAACTATACAAGAGAATAAAGATTTGTTGCTAAACAAACAAATCAAAAGTGTAGAGCTTAAGAACTACTCTTCCACCATCGAACTTGAATTATTTAGCAATCGGTTTAAAGCGATAGCAGAACAAATGGGTGTGCAATTGCAACACAGCGCATTTTCTGTAAATGTCAAAGAGCGTCTGGATTTTTCCTGTGCTATACTGGATGCTGAAGCAAGGCTTATAGCTAATGCTCCTCATATCCCCGTACACCTGGGTAGTTTAGGGGTGTGTGCTCGATTGATTCTTAAAAAATATCCTCTGAAACCTGGCGATATCATATTGTGTAATCATCCTAAATATGGTGGATCACATCTGCCTGATTTGACAGTTTTGAAAGGTGTATTTGATCGAGAGCGGCGATTGATCGGCTATGTCATCAACCGCGCTCATCATGCGGAGATAGGAGGTATGACTCCAGGATCTATGCCTCCTTTTGCTACTTGCCTCGATCAGGAAGGAGTCGTGTTTTTACCGACCTATATACAACGTGACGGCTTGATCGATTGGCCTCTTCTTAAAAAATTTCTTACCACGGGGAGCTACCCTACCAGAGATGTTCATTCCAATATGATGGATCTTAAAGCAGCGATTGATGCTTTATCGACTGGTGAAAAAAGATTAATAGAATGGAATAATCAGTATGGATATGAATATGTGCAGAATCAAATGGATCGTATTTTATCTCAAGGGAGCTTAGAAATAAGTAAATTTATCACTCAGCATAAAAATAAAAAATTCAAGGCCACCGAACTATTGGATGATGGGCGAAAAATTCAAGTCATCATTCATGTCAAAGAACATAAGATTTTATTTGATTTTACCGGTACTTCCCTACCCCACCCTGGAAATCTTAATGCCAATCCTGCCATCGTATGGAGTGTCGTCTTGTATGTGCTAAGGTTACTTTGCAAAAAAGATATCAATCTGAATGAAGGCCTTACCAAACAAGTCAGACTAAAACTTCCCAATAGTTTTCTCAATCCGCGCTTTCATGATAATGCCAAAAAATGTCCTGCTGTGGTGGGTGGTAATACAGAAATCAGTCAGCGTATGACGGATACGTTATTGAAAGCATTTAATCTATCTGCCTGCAGCCAGGGCACTATGAATAATTTTCTTTTTGGCAATGATCGTTATAGTTATTATGAAACTATCGGTGGCGGAGTGGGAGCAGGAGCAGGATTTAAAGGACGATCAGCTATACATCAACATATGACTAATACTAAAATCACCGATCCGGAGGAATTGGAATTGAGATATCCGGTACAAGTAGATCATTTTAAAATCAGAAAAGACTCTGGAGGTCATGGTAAATTTAATGGAGGTGATGGTATCTCCCGTCAGATTCAGTTTTTAGAACCCATGACGGTGACTATCATCGCACAACATAGAAATACTCAACCCTATGGTAAACAAGGCGGTGGACCTGGGGCTACAGGTCAGGACTTCAAAATTACTGATGGTAATGAAATTAAATTAAATGCCTATGAAACCTTTGATGTAAAGATAGGAGAAGCTGTAAGGATTGAAACTCCTGGTGGAGGAGCTTGGGGGCACAGTAAGTATTAAGAAGGTTCACTGTGAGTAATAATTCTTCTATAATCATTTTGCAGTTATTCTTCAGTTTTCTTGAGGATTATTCTATTTAAACATAACATATATAAAATAATTATAATATAAAAACTATTTTTGCAGTTTCATGGCAAAATATATCTCAATAAAAAGTGGGTGGAGCAGTGTCCTAATCTGGTCTGTCATTTCAGCAGCATTCATTGGACCTGGTACCGTAACGACCTGTGCCAAATCAGGAGCACAATTTGGGTATACACTCATTTGGGCTTTGAGCTTTTCTACGATTGCTACGATATTACTACAAGAATTAGTCGCCAGGATCCATATGGCGACTGGTAAAAGCATAGGTCAAATCATTGCATTAAAATATCAATCCCAGCATTCAGGAAGAATTTCTAAAGGATTGTTTTTTGCAGTCACGTTCGGATGTGCAGCTTATCAGGCTGGAAATGTATTAGGCGCTATTGCTGGTTTACGATTGATCTATCCTTTGCCTTCGTCGGTATATGCAATACTTATTCTTACGTTATGTTTTTTATTGTTATCAAAAGGCACCATTGCACAGGTTTCCAAGATCATGGGAGGCCTGGTCTTTATGATGGGAATAGTATTTTTTTATCTGCTTTGCACGATTGATTTTTCATGGAAATCTATTTTATATCACAGTGTAATGCCTTCAATTCCCTCTGGTAGCGGTAGTTTATTGATAGGGCTGGTCGGCACTACTATTGTGCCTTATAATTTATTTTTGGCCAGTGGCATTCAAAAAGGCCAATCCCTTAAAGAAATGCGATTTGGTATTACCATCGCTGTTTTGATTGGAGGTTTGATCAGTATTGCAATATTGATAAGCGGCACGTTAATCTCAGATCCATTCAGTTATGCAGCGGTATTCAAAGCTATCGAGGCCAAGACTGGCGCTATCGGTGCATATTGTTTTGCGCTTGGATTGTTTGCCGCTGGCTTTAGCAGCGCTATTACAGCACCTTTGGCAGCAGCTGTATGTGGTCAATCCTTACTAGGAGAAAAAAATAAATTGGATTGGAATGAAAAAGGCAAGTTTTATGCAGCAACATGGAAGATCATATTAGCCATTGGCGGGTTTTTTGGTTTTATCAATGTCCAGCCCATACCTGCTATCATAGCTGCTCAAGGTATTAATGGATTACTATTGCCTATCGTATGTCTTGCATTATACCTCACCATTCAAGACCAATCCATTATGCCCGAGCCATATAGGCATAGTAATAAGCGCAACATGATCTACTTAATCATCATATGGATCACTTGTTTTTTAGGGTTATATAATATTCAAAAAGCATTATTGAGAATTATTCAGGTGACGACATTTTCTGAATTTAAAACCATACTTTTTGCAGGGATATTGAGCAGCGTGCTGATATTATTGCTACATCATGATGCCAGGCACACCTTCAAAAAACCGGGATCAGTCTAACCTGAATAATAAATCCTCGATAACATCATGCATCCATATTTTTTCCTTCTCCACCAATTGAAGTAATTCGATCTGTACTCGTGTAGCTTTGAGATTAAATCCTTCAAATAGTTGTTTATAATATCGATCTCCTTGCAGATAATCTGTCAAGAACCTGATCGCTTGCTCAGATGCCATCCGTTGTATAGAAAAAGGCAAAGACTTTAATTCTTTTAGAGATAAATGTTGGTGACTACTTTGTATAAACCCTTGAGCAAATGCATAAAAAATTTCTTTGGAGAAAGTCACCGCACCATGTAGTCCATCTTCTCCTGCAAGATTACACATCGTCCTTAAAGCATCTCCGGTATCTATGGTAATATTCCCTGGCATCAAGGTGTCGAGATCTACAATACAAATAGCTTGACCGGATGGATCAAATAAAATATTATTTAATTTGGTATCGTTGTGAGAAACACGTTGCGGTAAGTCAAATTCAAGCTCCATACGATGTACCTCATTCCCTAACACATTCAGATAGTCGATTTCCTTCTTACAATGGATCGCACGATGGAATTCATCCAGTTCCTGAGCATACAAAAATGACTTTAATCGGGCACCATAATCGTGAAACCCTGGTATAGTCTCCACCAGCAATTGGGTATTGAATCCAATACACATGGAGTGAAACTTACCAATGATTCGACCGGCTTCGTTGGCTTGACCTAATGCTGATACTTGATCATAACTTACGCTTTCCGGAATAAATCGCATAAGTCTCCAGGCCTCGCCTTCGTGATAAACTAGTGAATGATAATCGGTCGATTTTACGAATTCAACAAAGGTTATTTCTTTAAAATGTTCTTGAAGATAATGAGTCAATAATTCAATATTATTCATGATACCTGGTAAGTCTTTAAATACCTCTTGATTCAATCGTTGTATCAAAAAAGACTGTTGTTGCCAGGAAAACCAATACGTATCATGGATCAGACCCGATCCGAATCGCCTAAGGTCTGAGGGTACCGGCATACCATAAGCTTTGAACACATGATCTTGAATCATGCCCATAGGTTATATGGATATTGACCTTCTTCTATCAAACATTGCAATTGTCCTTTCACGGCAGGTTTATCTTCAGGATAAGTTACACCAAACCAAGTGGACTCTGAAGGCAATACTTTCACTGTCGCCATTTGATCGGCAATCATATAGTCAATTAAAGTAGGAATATAATATTCTGATTTCAGGTCCATTCCGTGATTCTGGAGGAATTCTCTAAAATGATCATCCATGACTTTAAAAAAATTGGGCACACAACCCCACATATTCATGGATGCAAAATCATCATCTTTCAAGGATTGAGGGTGCTCGGAGTCGCTATCATATCGGATGATTCCATCTGAAAACCGTTTGATCTTTGTACGTTCATTGATGCTTTGAAGACTATGAAGTGCGTCTATGCTACATATACCTCTATTGACAGTTCCATGATCGGATAATGTGTTTCTAAGATAATAGCCTACTGTACAATAAGAGCTTAGGTCTTGTGGTTTCAAGTCTTTTAAAAATTCAGCCAGAGTGACATAAGCTTCCGTGCCATAAAAATCATCAGCATTAATGACGCCGAATGGCTCGTGAATAAAATCTTTGGCTACCCAGACCGCATGAGCTGTGCCCCATGGCTTAGTCCGCTCAGGATGCACCTCAATCCCAGGTGGGATCATAGTAAGGTCCTGATTGATGAAGTGATATTCTACTTTACCTTCTAGTTTATGAGCAAATGTATTGATCATATCTTTTTTAAAGCTTTCTCGGACGATAAAAATGATTTTACCAAATCCTGCATTCAGCGCATCATATAGGGAATAATCTATTATAGCTTCTCCATTCGGTCCAAATTGATCCAATTGTTTGAGTCCACCGTATCGACTCCCCATGCCAGCTGCTAAAATAATCAAAGAAGGTTTCATACGGTTATAGATATAAAAAAATCATACGGTCAAAAATATAAAATCTTAATACAAAATGAAGACAAATTGTATCTTGGAATTTAATATAACTACTTTATGCAAACCAAAACATCTACAACTACCACATTGACACCCTCTAAGAGCAACGGACCGATTATTATTATTGGGATATTATTTTTCATATTTGGCTTTGTCACCTGGGCTAATAGTACTTTAATTCCATATTTAAAAATTGCATGCGAGTTGACAACTTCACAAGCTATACTCGTGACTTTCGCTTTTTATATATCATATGCTGTCATGGCCTTCCCTTCTTCTTGGGTGTTACGCCGTACAGGATTCAAAAACGGCATGGTGGTCGGCCTTTTGGTGATGGCTTTAGGAGCTTTGTTTTTTATTCCTTCAGCCTCTGCTAGATCATTTAGTATGTTTTTATTCGGGCTTTTTGTCATCGGGTCCGGATTGGCCCTTTTACAAACAGCATCCAACCCATATATCACTATTCTAGGACCCATCGAAAGTGCTGCCCAACGTATAAGCATTATGGGTGTCTGTAACAAAGTCGCAGGAGCTTTGGCCCCACTGATCTTGGGAGCTATTATATTAAAAGACTCTGATGCTTTACAAGCCCGTCTTGCTACTATGGATCTAGCTGCTAAGAGTGCCGAATTAGATGTTTTGGCTTCCAAAGTAGTCTTGCCCTATGTGATGATTGCGGTAGTATTAATCCTATTGTCGGTTTTTATTTACAAATCGAATATTCCTGAGATCAAAGCTGAGGGTGAGGAGGATCTTGGGTCTGATTCTATCAATCGAAAAAGCATTTTTAATTATCCATATTTATGGTTAGGTTTTATTTCATTGTTTTTATATGTAGGCGCTGAAGTGTTGGCGGGCGATATCATTCAGATTTATGGTAATAGTCTAGGTATCAGCATGGATGTAGCTAAAAACTTCACGACTTATACCATGATTAGTATGTTGGTAGGATATATAATAGGGATCTTTGCCATACCAAAATATTTTTCGCAATCTACTGCACTTAAAGGATCAGCCATCATCGGATTAGTTTTTTCAGTTCTAGCCATGTTTACTTCTGGCATTACATCAGTGCTTTTCATCGCTCTTCTGGGACTTGCCAATGCGTTGGTATGGCCGGCAGTTTGGCCTTTGGCTTTAGAAGGTCTTGGAAAATTCACCAGGACAGGTTCTGCGTTGTTAATTGTTGGTATAGGTGGTGGCGCTATTATTCCTCGACTTTGGGCAGACATTGGTGTTCACATTGGATTACAAAAAGCATTCGTGATATTGATACCCTGTTATCTATTTATACTATATTATTCCATGGCTGGACATAAACTAGGAAAAGCTACACCATCAAAATAATATTCAATGAAAAGATCATTGAACTTCGGCTTTTTGACTTTATTTCTACTTGGTATTCAATCTTTACTTTGGGGTCAAGTTCAAAAAAGAAATCTGAACCCTGGGGATATCTACCACTTTCAGACTACAAGTGATGCCCAAATTTCTCCAGATAGACTGTGGGTCTTGTATACGCTGGCTACTATTGACTCTGCTAAAGACAAGCGTAATACCGATATTTGGATGATACGATGGGATGGAACTGAATCTGTCCAACTCACAAATAGTCCAGATGGAGAGAACAGTCCTAGATGGAGCCCGGATGGAAAATATATATCGTTCACGGCTAGCCGCAATGGGGGCACCAATCAAATTTATCTATTAATCAGATTGGGAGGTGAAGCAAAGAAATTAACCGATTTCAAAGGTGATTTGGGAGAATATGCCTGGAGTCCGGACAGCAAAAGGGTTTTACTCACGATGAAAGATGCAGAGGATAGCAGCATTTTGTAAATCGATCTACGCTGATTGGGGGAATAAAGAAGTAATGGATATTCAAGGCGCTGCCAACTACCTTATTCATAGGTATCATTGACAGTAATCGCATGGGAATTGGTGGCTGGAGTTATGGCGGTATCCTTACGGATTATACGATTGCAAAAGATACACGATTTAAAGCCGCTGTAAGTGGTGCAGGTAGTGCATTACAACTCTCCTTGTATGGCGTGGACCAATATATCTTGCAATTAGACCAAGAACTAGGTCAGCCCTGGAAAGATAAAAATTATGAAAAATACCTCAAACTCTCCAATCCGTTTTTAAATGCAAGTAGGATTAAAACCCCTACTCTATTTATGACAGATGAAAAAGACTTTAATGTTCCAGCTATTGGTAGTGAACAAATGTATCAGGCACTACGATCGATGGGTATTCCTACTCAACTGATCATTTACCCCGGACAATACCACGGGATTACGTTGCCTTCATTCAATAAAGATAGATTGGAAAGATATCTACAGTGGTATGATCAGTATTTGAAAGGGCTGAATCCTAAAAG
>JAYSTG010000236.1:0-4431 GCA_043719965.1 Saprospiraceae bacterium
GGAGTGTTATTCAAGTTTTGCTCTCTAGACAATGACACATCGAATTTAAAATCAGGTAAGGTGTTCATTAGCGCTTCCCATTCCACTATATATAAAATGTCGTCTTTTTTTCTAGTTCCGAAGATTAAATGAATTTTTTTGTGCGGCATTTTTTTTTGAAAAATATCTTGAATCATACTTCTGAATGGTGCTATTCCGGTACCTGTGCAAATCATGACAAGGTCGTGATCAATCACATCTGGGAGCATGAAGCCTCCTTCAGCACTTTTAAACTTAAGTTGAGTGCCGAGTTCTACTTGTTCAAAAAAATAGGAACTTCCTAATCCATGTTCAAAATGTACAATACAAAGTTCGATTTCGTTCGTTTCTGATGGGGCTGAAGCAATAGAATAACTACGCCATCGCTGGATTCTTTTTTCACCAACTGGTAAATCGAAGGTGACAAACTGCCCTGGTTTAAATGAAAAAATTTCTACTTCAGGTATGGATAAGTGAAACGACTTTACTCTTGGAGCCAAATCTTCGATTTGAGTGACAATGCCTGTATACCAATGTGCAGGAGGCATGGAATAATTAATTCGTCAAGACCAATTCTGAATAAGGAATTATTGTAGAATATCCTTTATTAGAGAAATAGGATGAAATTTTCTGTTTAGGTAACTCACTACAAACCAAAGCAAAATCTCCACCCCAAGCTCCTAGCGATTTGACAGCACCATCAAAATCAGAAAAATGAGTGTTTTTAATAGGTTTTTTATCCAAAACGCTGCCAATCAATTTTTCATGTTTTACAATGAGAGAATGAAAATCCTCAATTTTTTTACACCCAATAATTTCTTCAGTGATCTTAGAAACTTCATCCAAAATACCGTTGTTTGGTTTACCCTTTGACTTGTAATCTTCGACTGCTTGCTGGCTATCTTGTTTTTTCCCCAGATGTAAAAAATAGAGGTTTTCCTTGAAGCTAGGGTTGAAGTATACTTCATCGATTCGAATGCTTTCTTCGCCAAGTTGATATAATAGTGGGCCTTCTGCATAAGCACAGGCTATATCATATCCTGAACCACCCGTGGTATTGAATAAAAGGTAATAAGGATTGGCATCAGCCCATTGGGAAAGGCAGTAAACTAAGGAAGAGCTAGATCCTAGGCCCCACTCCAATGGAAAATCCAAATAAGTCTCTACGGTTTGTCCTTTCCAGGCTGATAAAAATTCAGAATTTTGCCGAGTACACTCCTTTAGTAATTTTCCAATTTTTTTTGCCTTTACTTCATCATTCGTTTTTAGAGGGCTAAAGTCATATAAAGAAAAATGAGCTTCAAACCATACTTTACCGGATGCATCATAAGCTTTCCAATTGATTTCTGCTCCTCGTCCATCCTTGACATTCATAGTTTGTCCAGGCTTGGTCGGCACTGCTAATGCCAAGGCTCCATCGAGCACAGCGTACTCTCCGGTCAATAGTAGTTTCCCGTTGCCTCTGAATGTTTGTTTAATGGTCTCGTAGTTTTCTTGAAAACAAATATAGAAAAAGATAATGGATGAGGGCATTTATTTTCCTTATAGAGCAGAAGCCTGATCGTTTTCTTGCATGTTGTCCAGGGGATGTATGGCAGATTTCCCATTTTGATGGCTAGAAACAACTTATTTAAAGCGCATTGTAGGGAAATTTGCCACACACCCTGTCCAGGAAGCTTTAGCTCATATTGTTCAAAATTTCCTATTTTGAAGCCCTAATCTATAAAACAACATAAATGAGTCTATTTATACGAAAACCGCTAAGTCAATTGATGACACAAACGGAAGATGGAGAAAAATCACTAAAAAGAACATTGACTGCAACCTCCCTGGTATTGCTAGGGATCGGGGCAATCATAGGTGCAGGTTTATTTGTTCGTACAGCAGCAGCAGCAGGTGGTCATGCAGGTAATGCCGTGACTCTATCATTCATTGTCGCTGCTATAGGATGTGCTTTTGCAGGACTTTGCTATGCCGAGTTTGCCTCTATGATTCCAATAGCAGGTAGTGCATATACCTACTCTTATGCGACCATGGGAGAATTAGTTGCCTGGATCATAGGATGGGCTCTGGTCCTCGAATATGCACTGGGTGCAGCTACTGTATCTATAGCATGGAGTCAATATCTCAATAAAATCTTGGGAGGAAGTATCCCTTTTGAGTGGTGCCACTCCCCTTTTGAATATTTAGTCTCTCGTGAAGGGATTGATATCGTAACTACCCAGCTTCAAGGTGATGAGACAGGCCTTAGGGGTATTATCAATTTACCTGCCCTTGTAATCTTATTTATTATCACTTTGGTTTTAATAAAAGGCACACAAGAGTCCGCTTTTCTCAATGCTATCATCGTATTCATCAAGGTGGCTATTGTTTTAGTATTCATTGCCATTGGCTGGGGATTTATCAATCCAGCTCATCACACGCCTTATTTTATTCCAGAAGGCGATCCCGGTACCACCTATCATGGTTTCTTTAACCATGGATGGGGTGGTGTGTTGCGAGGAGCCGGAATTGTGTTTTTTGCCTTTATAGGCTTTGACGCTGTGTCTACTGCTGCTCAAGAAGCCAAAAATCCAAAAAAGGACATGCCTGTCGGGATATTGGGTTCGTTGGTTATTTGTACGATTTTATACATTTTATTTTCCCATGTGTTGACTGGGGTGGCTCCTTATGCAGATTTTTTAAAAGCAGGCAAAGAAGCGTCTGTGGCTTATGCTATTCAAACTTATATGACAGGATATGGGTGGTTGGCAAAATTGATTACCATAGCTATTCTTGCAGGTTTTTCATCGGTGATCTTGGTTATGTTGTTAGGCCAATCCAGAGTATTTTATTCTATGTCCAATGATGGTCTGATTCCAAAAGTATTTTCCGAGTTACATTCAAAGTTCAGGACTCCATATAAATCCAATTTAATTCTATTTCTATTCGTTTCTATATTTGGTGGCTTCTTTCCAGAGAGTTGGGCGGGTGATCTGACTTCAATAGGTACGTTATTCGCATTCGTAGTGGTCTGTATTGGTATTATTTTGATGAGAAAATCAGATCCTCACGTACCTCGACCATTCAAAACTCCCTTGGTACCCTTGATACCTATCCTTGGGGTTATAGTATGTGGAGCTATGATTGTAGGCTTGCCTGGAGGAACCCAACTAACTGCTTTAGCTTGGATGGGTGTCGGGTTGGTCATCTATTTTGTATATAGCGCAAAGCATTCTAAACTCCGCAATCCTCTTAAAGGATAACGGAGACATAGTTATCAAATATACTTACTTAATCTTGGGCCATGCTCATAGGATGGCTCAAGTATTGTTATTTTTGCAGTTCATATGCATGACAAGCTCGAGGCTATTACTCACCGATATTACGACTTAGAGGAACAGATGTCCGATCCATCGGTGATCGGAGATACGGCACGTTTTTCAAAGATTCACAAGGAATATAAGGATCTTCAACCCCTAGTCCAGGCGTTGGCTCAACATAAACAATACAGCGCTGAATTGACCAGCGCTAAAGAAATGCTGGACGAGGGTGATGAAGAAATGAGGCAAATGGCCAAGGCGGAGATCACCACCTTAAATGACCTGTTAGGCGATTTGGATGAAAACATCAAAGAACTATTGATTCCTAAAGATCCGGAAGATTCTAAAGATATCATTTTGGAGATAAGATCAGGTACAGGAGGAGATGAAGCTAGTATTTTTGCAGGAGACTTATTGAGAATGTATAGCCGGTTTTTTGAACGACAAGGATGGAAAACAGAACTCTTATATTCCAATGAAGGATCTATCGGAGGATACAATAAAGTAATCTTAGAAGTGACCGGAGAAGATGTGTATGGCAAAATGAAATTTGAGTCAGGAACACATCGTGTGCAAAGAGTACCTAAGACAGAGGCTCAGGGTCGTGTACATACCTCTGCTGCCACGGTAGTTGCAGTTCCAAAATTGGAATTGGAAGATGTCAATATCAATAAGGCCGATTTGCGGACCGATACCTTCCGAGCCAGTGGCGCTGGGGGCCAGCACGTGAATAAGACCGAAAGTGGAGTACGATTTACTCATATCCCTACTGGCATCGTTGCTGAAAGTACTGATAGTAGATCTCAGCATAAAAATAGGGATATCGCCATGGGGCGGTTAATCGCAAAAATAGAAGAATCTCGAGTCACTCAACATAATGATGGCATTGCCGCACAACGCAAATCCATTGTTGGTAGCGGTGACCGTTCGGAGAAAATACGCACTTATAACTATCCTCAAAATAGACTTACGGACCACAGAATCAACCTCACCTTATACAATCTGGATGCTATCATGGATGGAGATATTGGAGACATCATCGAAAAGCTCAGGGTGGCCGAAAATGCAGAAAAAATGAAAGGGGCAGTTGAAGCCTAATTCTAGAAATTTA
>JAYSTG010000237.1:0-12794 GCA_043719965.1 Saprospiraceae bacterium
GATAGCATGAGTATGCTGATGGGCGATCAACAATATTTTACGCTTACGCTTAAATCAAATAATAATACCCCTGTAGCAGATTTTCATATTGAAACATTAGATACTTGTAGTTTTATGGATATCCTTTCGCAATCACTCTGGGTGAAAACACAAGAGAATAATAGCACCACTCAAGAAAAAAAAATAAAGTTTGCCATCTTTGATGAAGGAAATTATTGGATACCTTCATTATATGCAGTGGTTGGCAATGATACGCTATACACTTATCCTATACCCATACAAGTACAAGGTGTGGAACCGGACAGTACCGGTCTATTACCCATCAAAGGCATTGTGCGAGAAACCTCTAAGTGGACAGATTATCTCTTTTGGATCATAGCTTTGCTTGGCGTCTTGATCGGGTATATGATTTATAGATATATCCAACACAAGAAAAAACTAAAGCATATCCATGTAATCAAAGTGCCAGAGAAAATCATACTGCCTCATGAAATAGCTTTGATAAAACTTAGGGCGCTGCAAAAAAGCAAACTGTGGATGACCGGTGAAATAAAAGAGTACCATGTACAACTCACTTTTATCTTGAGAGAATATCTGGAACATCGATATGATATCCCTGCCTTAGAATCTACCAGTATAGAGATTTTAAAAGATTTAAAAGCCCAGCAGCTTACTACTGAACAAATCACTATAGCCAATGATATCCTGCATATTGCCGACTGGGTTAAGTTTGCCAAAGGTTTACCTGAAGAAGATGCCAATAATCAAGCAATAGAACGTGCTATTGCACTGGTGCAGGATACTCAACCCGAAGTCCCATCCATATCAAACGAATCTAATACCCCACAGTAATGGAAGGACTTTCAAATTATCGATTGGTTTATCCGTGGATGTTAGCATTGTTAGTGTTACTGCCATTGCTTATCTTTCTTTTTAATAGATATCGTAAGACGCCTAGTGAAGCCTTACATTTTGGATATTTATCTCCAAACTTAATCATTACCTGGAAAAATATATTGCATAAATTCCTACCCTGGTTACAGGCGTTGGCCCTCTGTGGGATAGTAATAGCATTGAGCCGGCCGCAACGCATCTGGAAAGAAGAAAAAGTAAAAGCCAATGCTATAGATATATTTATGGTCATGGACTTATCTAGCTCTATGCTTGCACAGGATTTTCAACCAGATCGACTGAGTGTAAGTAAGGTAGTTGCTCAAAACTTCGTAAGCAAAAGAAAATTTGATCGACTAGGCCTCTCTGTATTTGCAGGCGAAGCGTATACTCGGTGCCCTCTGACTACTGATCATGATGTGGTCATATCATTTCTTAAAGGGTTAGGTGTAGGAAAGCTGGATGATGGTACTGCTATCGGTATGGGTCTTTCTGCTGCAGTGAATCGATTGAAGAATAGTAGTTCTAAGAGTAAAATCATCATCTTGCTCACCGACGGGGTGAATAACTCCGGCTATATAGATCCAATGACGGCAGCACAACTAGCTAAGGAGTTTCAAATCAAAATATATGCTGTGGGCGTTGGAAGTATGGGTGAAGCTCTCACGCCGGTGACTCGACGCGGAGATGGGCAATACGTATTTGCAATGGCTAGAGTGGAGATAGATGAAGAATTGATGACTAAGATCAGTGAAATGACAGGTGGTAAATATTATAGAGCCACAGACGAAGCTGCGTTGCAAAAAATTTACGATGAAATCGATAAGCTGGAAAAAACAGAAGTGGAAGTCACTCGATTTACCCGTTATACTGAAGTATTTCATTATTTCGCAGGGTTATCATTGCTGCTATTGATCTTGCATTTTCTAATGCGTAATTTTGTCATCCAACAAGTGATCGATTGATATGTTTAAATTCGAGCATCCTCAATATCTATTTGGCCTGATTGGAGTGGTATGCCTGGCACTAGCCTATTATCGGATAAAACGTAATCGGTTATCTACACTTAGACGATTGTCAGAAAATGGCCTTTGGGCTTCACTGATTCCCAATTATAATGAAACCACATTGACCAGACGATCGATCGTATGGCTCATAGGAATGACCCTGCTGGTCATAAGCCTGAGCAATCCGCAGTGGGGATTGCGTAAAGAAAAAGTGGAGATAAAATCTACAGATGTATTTATTGCCCTGGATGTATCTAATAGTATGTTGAGCGACGACCTCAAACCAAATCGTCTTGAAAGATCCAAACTTTGGGCGGAGTCCTTGGTGCGTAGTCTTGCAGGTGACCGCATTGGCATTGTCTTGTTTGCCGGGCACGCTTTTCTTCAATCTCCATTGACTACAGATTATGGATCGGCGACCATGTTTATTCGAGCAGCACATCCTGATATGATCACACGACAAGGCACCAATATCAGTGATGCTTTGATCACCTGTCTGGATAATTTTTCGAAGGAAGATGAAGCTCAGAAAGTAATTTTATTAATTTCAGACGGTGAAGATCATGATTTACATGCTATGGAATCAGCAGGTAAAGCCAAAGGTAAAAATGCAGTGATCTATTCTATTGGAGCCGGTACACCGGAAGGAGGATTAATTCCAGTGCAGATTAATAACCTTGCAGATTATAAACGCGACGAAACAGGTAAACCAGTTCAAACCAAATTAAATAAACCCTTCCTTACAGCACTCGCACAATCAACTTCCGGCAAATATTATTCAATGGAAAATGGAGAGCCAATTATCCTTTCTATCAAAGCTGACATCGCCAATATGACCAAACAACGTATTGCAGAAAGAGCCTATACCGAGTATGAAAGTTATTTCCATTACTTTCTTTTTTTAGCATTAATCTTACTAGTAACTGAATATCTAATGTCCATTAAATGGATTGGTTTTCAAACCCTTAATATCTTCAATAAATCGATATGAAGTTCAATCGACTCTATATCCTCTATCTTTTTATATCGTTGGGTGCTGTCAGTACCGCTCAGCGTGATCATATCCTTTTGAAAAAGGCTGATCAATCCTATATAAAGCAAGATTTCACCACAGCAGAAGAACTCTATCGAAAAGCGCTTGAAAAAAAACCAACTGAAACTACCAAGTACAATCTTGGCAATTCGATCATGGAACAAAATCGACCTGAAGAAGCTATATCCTACTATGATGAAATTGCAAAAAAACAATCTCAACCCAATCTTAAATCCGATGCATTACATAATTTAGGGAATGCCTACTACCAAAAAAAAGAATACGATAAAAGCATCAGCGCCTTTAAAGAGTCATTAAAAATAAAACCTAGAGACCTGGACACTAAGAAAAATCTCTCCTTAGCAAAAAAACAGCTTTTGAAACAACAACAACAGCAGCAGCAACAAAATCAAGATCAAAATAAGGACCAAGAAAAAAAAGACCAAGAAAATCAGCAGCAGCAACAGCAGCAACCCAACCAAGATCCACAGCCACCAAAAGAACAGCCCCAAAAAGAGGCTAATGAAGGCCAACCTTCAAAACCAAAGATGACTAAAGAGGAAGCCGAACAATTGCTCCAGTATATGGAACGAGAGGATCAACGGGTCCAACAGAAACTGACTACGAAAAACTCTAAAAATAATCCACCAAAAAAAGATTGGTGATCCCTACATTTACATTATGAATAATCGACTGAACCTTTTGATTTTATTTTTAATCCTAAGTATAGGTATGGCTTCTGCTCAGCAGACCGTGCTCAATATAGCTGTGAGCAGAGATACAGTACTTTTAGGCAATGCTTTTTATATCCAATATTCTTTCGACATGAAAGATGCCCGACTCGTCACGCCTTCGATTAAAGGTGGAGAAGTGATAGCTCAAAATTTTGTAAGCAATACCTCTATCATCCATGGTGAGATCAAAGTCATGCATAGACAGCGATATCTTATTAAACCTAGTCAAGCCGGCAGCTTTACCATACCGGCTACTTTGATTAAAAGTGCAGCCAATGACACCAATGGGGACTTAGAAATTCCATCCGTCGAAATCTATGTAAAGGAAAATCCAAATAATCTGGTACAAGATCCAGAAGAAGATCAATCCTGGCAATTTAATGATATCCTACAAGGCAAGAACACATCCAAGAGGAAATCCAAAAAAATATGAGAATAGGCAGTCTTGCAGTCATTCTATTTTGTTTTCATATCTCTGTTTACGCACAAATCGCTACGTTTAGAGCAGAAGTAGATGCTTTGGAAATTTATGAGGATCAATACCTTCAGGTAGAGTTCGTACTTGACAATGCCCAAGGCAAATCTTTTGTACCCCCTGATTTTAAGGGCTGGACTATTTTGAATGGCCCGAATACTTCTACTCAAGTAAGCATAGTCAATGGAGTCCGCAATTCTAGCATTTCATTTGGATACACGATCACTCCTACATCTTTAGGTGAAGTAATCATCGGTAAAGCCTCCATCCAAGTCAATACTAAGACGATGACGACAGAAGCTTTAAAAATAAAAGTCATCAAAGGGGGATCGAAAGTCTATCAAGGGAAAAAGGCTAAGGAGATTAGTAAAAAAGATATTTTTATTCAGGCAAAAGCCACTCCGGTGAAGGCTTACGTAGGACAACAAATCATGATAGAATATAAATTATTTACAGCTGTCAATGTAGATAACTACAATATCACTCATGCTCCCGAATTTAAAGGATTTCATGTCAATAATATTCCGAGGCTGAGCTATGACAATCAGGAATTCATCAATGGTAAACGATATGTCACGAAGGTGATCCATGCCGCTTCTGTCTATCCTTTACAAAATGGAGAATTTGAAGTAGAGCCCTTACATGCAAGAGCGAGTGTGATCACGGATGAAAATGAGAATGCCAATTCTTTTTTTCTATTGCCTACAACAGAAGGCATCAATCTTAAAAGTGAACCTCTTAAGTTACAAGTGCTGTCCATGCCATCTCCTACTCCACTTCATTTTTCAGGCGCCGTAGGTAAATTTAAAATGGCTACTGATGTAGATCAATTGGCTGTCAAAGTTAATGATGCTATTACCATCACTGTATTTATTGAGGGTGATGGCGATCTTAATCGGGTAGGTAAGCCTTTTTTAAATATAGATTCTTCTTCCTTCCAACTGTATGAACCTAAAATGTCTAAAGAGAATGTAGACTTTAAAACCACTGGATTCATTGGTATGCGAGAACTTATATATCCGGTAATAGCTTCAGCGCCTGGTATGCATAAAATCGTTCCGTCCTTTATTTACTTTGATACTGATAGTCAACGCTATGTGACCCTAGCTTCAGATGTATACCATGTCACAGTATCCGGAATTCGAAAGGAAAACACACTTGGAGAAAGGTCAACCACTATAGATTCTGCTACCGAAATATTACCGATCATTCAATATCCGAGATTGAGTACTAGTAAATTTGTAGGCAGTGTTGGATATTTTTTCCTATTAAGCTTGCCATTTTTTGCTTGGATAGGTACTACGTGGATACGACATGCAAGACATCGTACGCATGAATTATCGAAAAGTGATCGACAAGTAATCGCGAAAAAATCAATTGCATTACAGCAATTATCAGCTTTACGAACTACCATTATTACAGGCAATACCAGAGAGACTATAGATCAGGTCGACAATATATTGACAGAATTCCTTCGTGCAAAATGGAAGCTCACGGATCAAGTCATGACAAAAAAAGAATGGATATCCTATTTGCAATCTCAACCAATAGAAGTTGCGGTTAAAGACAAGCTATTAATGATATTGAATGATACCGAACTCGCATTATATGGCGGCCAACTATCGCAATCTAAGCGTGAAGAGCTTATCGATCAAGTCAAAGCTATCGTAGAGCAGGTTTAATATATTTTAGAACTCAGCACTTCCTGGGTACCTTGGAAAAGCAATCACATCTCTGATATTCGCCATGCCTGTGACAAACTGAACGAGTCGTTCAAAGCCAAGCCCAAAACCTGAATGTTTGCAAGCTCCAAATCGCCGTGTATCCAGATACCACCATAGATCATCCTCAGGGATATTCATCGCTTTCATTCGGGCTTGTAGTTTGTCTAGTCTTTCCTCTCGTTGACTACCTCCTACAATCTCGCCTATGCCTGGAGCCAAAATATCCATTGCAGAAACCGTTTGACGCTCTGGCGCGCAACCTTCATCCAGTCTCATATAAAATGATTTGATTGCTGCAGGGTAGTTGGTGAGGATGACAGGTTTTTGAAAATGTTTTTCAACGAGGTATCGTTCATGTTCACTTTGTAGGTCTGTACCCCACTGATCTATCGGATATTGAAATTTTTTCTTTTTATTATGATTACTTTCGCGCAAGATCTCAATGGCTTGCGTATAGGTCAAGCGTTCGAAATCATTGTTGATTACAAAATGTAGTTTATCCATTAAGCCCATCGTGCTGCGTTTGTCTTGAGGTAAAGATTTTTCCTCTTCTTCTAATCGTTGTGCCAAAAAAGAGAGATCTTCTGCATTGTTTTCAACCACATTACGAATCACATATTTTATAAACTCTTCCGCAAGGTTTGCATTGTCTTCAAGATCATAAAAAGCCATTTCCGGCTCTATCATCCAGAACTCAGCAAGATGTCTGGAGGTATTACTATTTTCAGCACGGAACGTAGGACCGAAAGTATAGATCTCACTAAATGCCATAGCCGCCAACTCTCCTTCAAGTTGTCCACTCACCGTAAGATTTGTTCCACGACCAAAAAAATCATTTTTAAAATTGATACTGCCGTCTTCATTTCGTTCTGCGCTGCCATCTATAGGCAAAGTGGTCACTCTAAACATTTCCCCTGCACCTTCTGCATCACTC
The DNA here is from genome assembly GCA_043719965.1 of Saprospiraceae bacterium. Lineage (GTDB taxonomy): Bacteria > Bacteroidota > Bacteroidia > Chitinophagales > Saprospiraceae > JADJLQ01. Next base: position 6,799 of record JAYSTG010000237.1, read on the forward strand.
GCTGTGATGACCGGCGTATGCATATATATAAAACCTTTGGTATTAAAAAACTGATGTACTGCAAATGCCAGCGCATGTCTTACTCTGAATACAGCTCCGAAGGTATTGGTCCTAAATCTCAAGTGAGCATTCTCTCGCAGAAACTCAAGGCTATGTTTTTTGGGTTGAATAGGAAAGGACTCTGGGTCACAATCTCCAAGGATTTCAATGGAGTCAGCTTTGAGTTCTATTTTCTGGCCTTTGCCTGTGGAAGGAATAATCTCACCGGTGGCTTTAATGCAAGCTCCTACTGAAACTCGTTTGAGTGTGTCTTCATCTAGTGATCCCAGTTCTACGACGATCTGAATATTATTGTTGGTAGTGCCATCGTTCAATGCAATAAATTGATTATTACGAAAGCTCCTGACCCATCCCATGACTGATGTATTGTAGTGCGTTTGCTCGGAAGCAAGGAGGGTTTTTATTTTAGTGCGATTATTGTACATGATCGATTGATAATTAGACAGTTACGTAGGCCTGAAATTAAACTCAAAGATAGAAATATTGGGCACAATTTATAAATTTGTTATTGGCAGAAATTTATTCCTACAAAAGTATACCTTTAAATTAAATTTTGTTTAATCAATGGATGCAGATGGCCTTTCAAAGGGATAAGTTTTTATGTGCATTATTTTGTATTATTCTAAAGTATATTTTAAGGGGCATTTCTTTGTCTCGGTAGATTTTAACAAACAAAGGCGAGCCATTCATGATATTTTAGTAGGAAGTATTATTTAGAAAATCGATAATCCGGCATTTAAAATTTTAAAAACTATGAAGGCAAAAAAAATAAATCTTCGGCAAAATTTATTCTGGGATGTAGCGGTAGAAAGCATTGATTTGAGTATTCATAAAGATTATGTCATTGAAAGGACGGTTTCCCGAGGCACTTTGGAAGAATTTAAACAAATAATAAATTATTATGGACATGAAGTTGTAAAAAAAAGTCTATTAAACACAAGATATTTAGATAAAAAAACTCTAGCGTATTGTAGCGGTATATTTAAAACTCCTATTACAAAATTCAGATGTTACAAACTCGAACAATTGCTCCCGCAACTCTGGAAATATTAAAGATTTTAATGTCCATCAAAAAGCTAAATCAGTTTTATTTGGTTGGCGGCACGGCAATTGCTCTTCAATTGGGTCATAGAGAGTCCATAGATCTTGATCTATTCACTATAAGACCTTTTAGCAATACTATAATTCTAAACTCTCTGCCAAAAAAATTTTTTGTAAAAACATTAGTAGAAGAACCAAATGTACTTATGCTAGAAATTAATGATGTGAAAGTAGATTTTATTAAAATGAGTTACCCTATCCTTTTTCCTACTATTGAAATTGAAAAAGTACGAATGTTAGGTCTAAAAGATATTGCTCCTATGAAATTAAAAGCGATTGCACAACGTGGAAGTAAAAAAGATTTCTACGAAATCTACTATTTACTTAATGAAATGTCGTTAACTAGTATATTTGAAAACTTCAAATCCAAATTCAATCTGCAGGATATTTTTCATATAATAAAAAGCTTAATGTATTTTGACGATGCGATGGCTACACCCACTCCGATAACGTATGATAAAATAATTACATGGGAAAAAGTAAAATCTACTATTTTAAAAGAATCCTTAAAATTCAATTCTAATTTCCCTTAATATACTTACTTGTTTATGAGTACACTGCCTTTGACTATATTCATGATTCCATCTGCAAATGAGACAGCTACCGCCTTGAATTCAGAAGGACTGTTTTTTAGTTCTATAATTCACTGCTGTAACTTATCTTCGAATCGTATAAATTGAAAATACTTCTTGTAAGGCAGGACAAGGTACAGTGGTTGGTAATTATCCAAGGAACAAAGCACCTTGTATTAGAGTTGAAACAAGAAGGATGTGAACCAATTTCAAAGACATTTGATAAAACCATGAGAGTTGGAAACTCTGTACTCAGTGTGATCACTTGAGGCGTCCTTGGAATCGCGGTGGATCTGGCTACAGGAGCAAGCTTTAAGCCTGATCATATTAACAATCCATCCATTCAAAAGATTGATTTAAAAAATTATAAATTTTTAGTGGACTATTCGGGTTGTCCGGTAAAATAATGACTCTATCGTTAGAATTTCTCAACCGTTTTATATAATATTAAGTCGCTTTTAAATCCTACCCCTTTGTGTGTGATCTTCGTCAGTCTACTCATGAACTTATTAGATTAATCCAGTCAAAGCGTTTTTTGCCTCCAAAAATGACTTAATTATTGCTTAAATCCTTTTATTCTTATGACGAATCCGAATATTAAGTCGTTTTTTACGGGCTGAATGAAGTCAATCTTATTTACCTCCTTCTTATGTTTAGTATTTAGCTATTGCTGTGTTGGTCAGGCTTTTTTGGTACTTGAATCCAAAGGAAAAATAAAAACTAAAAAATATCCTATCGGTTCTTTGATCAGAGTACACCTCAAAGATGACCCTCGATATCTTTGGGAAAAATATACCATTCAAGGATTGGATCTTAAGCATAAATGCATTCAAATATCTGATGAATATTGCCTCCCGTTAAGTGATATTGATGGCTTTGACATCTCACCGGTTTATGGTAATGGTCTTGCTAGAGTAGCCAAAAAGTTTTTTATTCAATGGACATTCTTTAGTGCAATGCAAGCAATCTTCAGGCCACCCGTTACAGCATTCCATTTTATTGTGGCAGGTACTACTGCCTTAGTCTGGTGTTATTCCAAATTGTTTCTGAATGGGCAAAAAAAAATAAATCCACAGCATAGACTGAGGTTGATTGATCTTACGGTAGAAAAACCCAAAGCATGAAATTTGCCCATGCTAAGAATGATGTCTTGTAAATGGGGTAATTATATATCACGATTTATCTAAACTGAAAAATTTATGCTAAGGTGTTCGTCTTTTGTTTTTGTAGATATCGATTAATAAATTTTATATATCCAGAAATTTTTAGTAGATTTCGAAAGCATTCTTTTATCAAATTACCAATGCACCAAAATTTTAGTGGTATTCGCCAATTAGCATGCGTCATGTTTACGGACATCGTAGGCTTTTCTGCTTTGATGGCTCAAGATGAAGATTTGGCTTTGGCGGTTCTCAAGAAAAACAGAGATATACAACGACCTATCATCCAACAATATGGAGGAAAATGGATCAAAGAATTGGGTGATGGAGTGCTAGCAACTTTTTCGAGTGCTACTGGAGGGGTCTATGCTGCCGCCGCTATTCAAGATGCTGTATCCAAGGAAATGCATTTTCAACTCAGGATAGGATTACATATCAGCGAAGTAGTTTTTGAAAATGAAGATGTGTTTGGAGATGGCGTCAATATCGCTGCGAGATTGCAAGCTATTGCCAAAATGGGTGGCATCATGATATCAGATATTGTACAAAAAAATATTGCCAATAAAAAAGGCATAGAAACGAGATTGATCGGTGATACTGCTTTAAAAAATATAAAAGATAGACTCTCAGTCTATGAAGTGATCCTAACCGATGAATTTGCGGGATTATCAGCAATTAAAGCTTTGGACCAAATACCAGTCAATGAAGCTAATCAAAAAAGTATAGCCATATTGCCATTTAGAATAGGGAATAATGACCCGGAAGAGGAATATTTTGGTGATGGGATAGCTGAAGAAATTTTGGTTACCCTCTCAAACATCGAAGGATTAAAAGTTATCGGAAGGAGTTCATCCTTTTTATTTAAAGGTTCCAGCGCTCCACTCCAAGAAATCGGGAAAACCTTAAACGTGGGCACCATACTGGAAGGCAGTGTGCGTAAACATGCAGGTGGGCTGAGGATCAATGCCCAGCTAATCAATGTAAAAGATGGTAGCCAATTATGGGCAGAGCGCTATGATCGAGAACTTATTGACATTTTTGTGATTCAAGATGATATTGCTTCTAAGATCGCATCCAGACTTCGACTTACTTTTTTGGGAGAGGAAAAACGTATACTCCCTGTCAAAATGGAAGCCTATGAGCTATTGCTTAAAGGAAGATTTTATGTAGAAAAGTTTATTGAAGGATTTGATAAGGCCCTTGCGTGCTTCACTCGTGCTATAGAGATTGATCACAATTACGCAGAGGCATATGCGGAGCTAGCAAAATTACATTTTTTATTCACTATGAACTTGTATTATGCTCCTAAAGAAGGGTTTGAGCGAGCCAAGTTTTATGCCGAAAAAGCACTATTATTAAATAGTGAATTAGGTGCAGCGCATTATGTCTTAGGGCAAGTAGCTTTTTGGTATCATTGGGATTTTGTCAAAGCAAAAAAATATTACGCGCAGGCAGAGCATGCTACAGTATCTCATTATTTCAGAGGAGTGACTTTAGATCCTTGGTACTACGCTTTTGGATTAGGCGATTATGAAGGAGCCTTAAATGCTATATATAAAATCATAGAGACTGATCCGCTTTCTTTCTATGCACAATTACATCTTGCTTATTTCTACACTTTTGGTAAAAAACCTAAACAAGCCTTGGAGGTACTCGATCGCATATTGCTCGCAGCGCCTCATTTTTCAGAGGCAGAACGATTAGTTGCGTATAATTATCTATTATCTCAAGATCTCGAACAAGCTATTCCTCATGCACGAAAAGCCTCAGCGTTAGCTCAGGGCAAAGGCTGGTCTCAAATTTTGCTCATCATTACTCTAGCGCAAAGTGGTCTGGTCGAAGAGGCCACAATTAAATTGAAAGAACTTCATTCGAATCCTTCTAATGTTTGGATTCCACCGATTGGTTTAGCGTTGATCTATTTAAATCTGGGTGATGCTGATAAGGCTTACGATTATTTTGATCAAGCTCTGAAATATCATGATACTTGGGTCGTCTCTTTGAAGTACGCCCCAGACTATGAATACATACACGCTGATCCCAGATACTTAAGTCTTTTGAAACAAATAGGATTTCCCGAAAAAACAGACCCAATAACCCCCACATCAAAATGAATCCAATCCATACGAATCCCAAATTAGGCCGTGAATATATAGACGCTAATGAGGACGCTATCATCAGTGAAATGATAGGGGAAATGAAAGCCCAGATGGATAGACTATATCAGGGCAAACCAATGCTGAGACAGATTCATACTAAAATGCATGGTTGTGTAAAAGCGTCCTTCACAATCGAATCAAACCTTCCTGCCGAATACCAAATAGGTATATTCAAAGAACCAAAAACATATCATGCCTGGGTGAGGTTTTCCAATGCCAACACCATCCCTCGTGCTGATAATAAAAAGGATATCAGAGGCATTGCAATAAAACTCATGAATGTCCCAGGAGAAAAAATATTAAATGATGAATATTTAGAGACTACCCAGGATTTTTTATTGATGAGTAGTGAAACATTCTTTTCAAAAAATTTAAAAGAATTTAGAACTACTTTGAAAGCATCTACAGCAAAAAACAAAGTAGCACTTCTGCTCTATCTTTTGAATCCATCTCACCTAGGATTGTTCAAAAGATTGATGCAATCTATGATCAAGTGTGAAAACCCACTCACGATACCCTACTGGAGCACTCAAGCTCATCAATTTGGTGATATCGATGTGGCTGTGAAATATTTTCTAAGGCCACAGAGTGAAAACTGTATTGTCAATGCAAGCTTTAAAGACCCGAATTACCTGCGATATAATCTTGTGCAGACACTGTATAGCAATGATGCTTCCTTTGACTTCTGTATTCAAATGCAAACCAATGCGGATACCATGCCTATCGAAGACCCCACGATTGCATGGACTTCCCCAGACATCAAATTAGCAACACTCCGTATCATACCTCAGGAGTTTGACAGTAATGTTCAAATCGAATTTGGCGAAAACCTATCTTTCAACGCTTGGCATTCACTGCCAGCACATAGACCTCTCGGAAGCTTCAATCGTGCTCGTAAAAGAGTATATGAAGCTATGTCTCGATATCGACATGAAAAAAATAAT
>JAYSTG010000238.1:0-1748 GCA_043719965.1 Saprospiraceae bacterium
CAAGAGCCTATGAGAAGAATACCACCGTTGTTTGGAAGAACTGGTCTGCGATACCGTCATGCCTCAGGGGTTTGGTTAAAAGCAGAGTGGGCGATGGCAGGAGAACAAGATCGGTTGGCTGCAGGAGATAAATCAGATGCTCGTATTAAAATCCGTTTAGTAGACGAGGTAATGCCTGCATGGGATGTTATAAATGTTTATGCAGGATATTCTTATAAAATTTTTACTATCCAGGTATATGGGCAAAATCTGTTGAACAAAGCGTATCGCGTCTATGCCTCTGGTGTGGATGGATATGGACGGAGTGCGGGTGCTTCTTTATCTCTTAAGTTTTAGTAACGGAACCAGCTAAGACAACTAATTGTTAAGTTTACTCAATGACACAAGAACAGGTAGCTAAAGAATTTGAACAGATAAGAAGTCAATTGAAATCGTATGTGCTTCGCATCGCAGCCAGTGTTACTGACACAGAGGATATTGTGCAGGATACTTATGTTAAAGCAGTTGAGAATGTGGGGGGCTTTCGAGGAGATTCAACTTTAAAAACATGGATATTTACCATTGCATCAAACCTTGCTAAGGATAACTTAAGGGTACAAAAACGCTGGACGGAAAATGTGACCGATCTTTCAAAAGAGGCCGCTCTATCCAATCCAAAGTTCTTTCAGGAATCGATGCATATTAGGATGACTTCTCCTCAAGGTCAATTTGAAATTAAGGAACACATCGCTTTTTGTTTCACTTGTATCAGCAAGTCACTTCCTTTGGAGCAACAGATTTGTTTATTACTCAAAGATGTCTATGACTTTACCTTAAAAGAAGTGGCTATTATTTTAGGCGTAACTGAGGCGATGGTGAAATACTATCTCCACACAGGCCGATCGAAAATGATTGACGTGTTTGATAATCGGTGCGCACTGATCAATAAGCAAGGCATTTGTCATCAATGTTCGGAGTTGAACGGCATTTTTAACCCCAAACAAAAAATTCAAGAAGAGTTAGTTAAAATCGAAATGGCCAGAGTAGCCGGGAATGCTGATAAAGACCGCTTATTTGAACTGAGAATGGAAGTGGTGAGCGGAATTGACCCGTTCGATTCGAATGCTTCAGAATTGCAACTTCATCATTTAGAGCACAATAGGAAGGTCATGGAAAAATATTTAGAAAAAGATTTAAAATAGCCTATCGAGTTGGCTTTGCCATTCGTCAAAGAGTCATATTTCTCAGGACAAAAAAACGATGACTATGAACACACAAGCTGGTAATGCAACAACCATCAAAACGACTTTTGGTCGCGAGACTTCGATCCGTATTGAGATCAAGGCAGATACTGCCATAATTTGGGCGCTGCTCACCAATGCTGCAGATTATCCACGGTGGAATCCAACTGTGATCTCCATTGACGGTAAGATTGCACTGGGTGAGAAAATAAAACTAAAGTCAACGCTCGATCCCAAGCGGACATTTAAATTGAAGGTGAAAGAACTGGAACCCGAAAAAAGATTAGTTTGGGGTGATGGTCAAGGCAACCGAGTGTATACACTTGAAAATGGTGATAAGGGATTAGTGACCTTTACAATGACTGAAAAAATTGGAGGCCTCATGTTCCCTTTGTACGCTAAGTATATTCCGCCCTTTGACAACTCGTTCGAACAGTTTGCATCCGGACTAAAAAAGGAATCAGAAATAATCAACAACAATAAAAATTAAGTAGTATGGCAAAGGAGCTTGGCACAAAAGAAAATCCG
>JAYSTG010000239.1:0-4413 GCA_043719965.1 Saprospiraceae bacterium
TTAATCGAAAAGTTAAAGGATTTTCTATTTCATGGTTTAAGTTTTTCCCATCAAGCGTAACGCTCCGGTATCGGATTCAGATTAGCATGTTGGTCATGAGCCTTTGTTCATTTATGTTGATCGCCTTTGTAATCATCCTATATGTTAAAAAAAATGCCTGGGAATGGCAAAAAGATGATACAAATGGTCAACCCAGCAATTGGTCATTAAATGAATTGATGAACGTTGCTGGGACATCTAATGAACTTTATAAAATATATGATCAAGAGGGTTGGGCTTTGCCGGAAAAAGTAGCGCGAATGTCAAACCAGGAGTGGGTTGCCTTACATAAGGTCAATACTAATTCAAATTTTTCAGAATATACTTCAATTCAATCTAATGAAGGGAGAAATTATTTTATAAAAAAGACTAATCCAGCTGAACGGTTACAAAACAAACGTAAACTCAATGATTTTCTAGGGACCTTACTGAATGTATATGTATTCTTACTTATCTTGATTGTGTTGATTTCAATGATCGTGGCCAATTCGATAGCAAGGCCATTGACGATATTGAGCAGTAAGCTAAAACAAATTCAAATCGGTGGCAGCAATCAACGACTCGAATGGGAACATCAGGATGAACTGGGTGGACTAATCCGAAATTACAATGAGATGATTCAAGAGTTGGATCGTAGTACTAGAATGCTAGCGTTGACAGAGCGGGAGACGGCATGGCGCGAAATGGCTAAACAAGTAGCTCATGAAATCAAAAACCCGCTAACGCCGATGAAGTTAATCACACAGCATCTTCAAAATTCCATTCAGCGCGCAGAATCACATGAAATTCCTGCATTAGTCAAGCGAGTAACTCAAACGCTCATCGAACAAATTGATAATTTATCGAAGATAGCTTCGGAGTTTTCAAACTTTGCTAAACTACCAGCCCCTGAAAATGAAAAATTAGTCCTCAACGAAGTGGTAACTTCAACTCATGATCTATTCCGTAAACGGGAGGATATGGATATCCACTTGAGAGTACCGATAGATGAGATCTATGTATTTGCAGATAAAAACCATATCATTCGAGTACTTACCAATTTAATTAAAAATGCTATCCAATCTATACCGATTGGGCGAAGAGGTCGCATCGAAATCATATTATATAAACAGCGTGAGCGTGCTGTGGTCAAGATTGCGGACAATGGTTGTGGAATCCCCGACTCGATGAAAGACAAAGTCTTTTATCCCAATTTTACCACTAAAAACTCAGGCACAGGTCTAGGCCTGGCTATCGTGCGTGATATCATAGACTCCAGTAATGGATATATTTATTTTCATACGTATGAGAATAAGGGAACTGAATTTTATATCGAGCTTCCGTTGATGCATATGGAAGATAATTTTAGAGAAGAGCGGAGGGTGAGTTTGTAGTGTAGATAAAGTTATTATTTTTTATATTCCTGAGGAAATAATTTTCGGCCATGAATCAAAATCGGGCTATTACTTTTTAAGATATTTATTACACTTTCTTTATTTTCAAATTCTATAATGGCAAACCTCTATTATCTCCAGATGTGCGATCTAATGGGATATAAATTTCTGAAATTTCTCCAAAATTTTGAAAAGCTAATTTCATTTCATTGCTAGTTACTTTTGTTGGAAGGTTAGATAAGAATATCTTAGCGTAATCTGAAGTATCCATTTCAGATGATTGAAATGGTGAAGTTAATTTATTTGAAGGAATTATTATCTGGAATCTAGGGACAGATTTTTTTAATATATTATTCTTTTTTGAAAATTTATTTACTTCTTCTCGAGATAGTTTATTCATTAGAATATTTAATTTTCTAAGGGATTCAATTAATTGACGATAAGAGTCTTCACTTACGATACCGACTGCTTCAAAGATTTCTCGAGTTGAAATAGGTTTCCCATTTATTCCCAATCTTACAATGGTTTTTTGTTCTCTGGACAGGCCAAGATTTTCAAAATAGTCTAGCCAGGTTTTTTCTTCTTTAGTATAAACAAACTTATGAAACAAAATGACAATGAATGATTTATTTGGAGATTCAATCTTTGGCTTTACAAAATCATTGCTTTTCATCAAGTCGAAAATTCTTTTTATGCCTTCGCCTAATTCTCGGATATACCCAAATTCCCTCAATACCCTTGCTATATATGTATTCCTAGACTGATGCACGCCTTTTAACTCTTCTAAATCTTTGATTGTTATTGACGATAACAGTTTACCTGGACTTAGTATTTCTAGTCGATCATCAAATATTTTTACTTCAATACCTCGTCCTTCAATACTGTAATCCCGGTGAGTTATAGCATTTATTAATGCTTCTCTACAAGCTAATTCAGGGTAAATAATCTGAGTTTTAAATATTGCATCTTTAGAAAGTCTTGTTTCTGTGAGATTGGGTCTAAGTAATTCCCAACTTTGTTCGTATAGGTTAAAAATATTGCCGCTGGTTTCGCCAACTTCTTCAAGATTAAAATTTTCACCTGATTTTTCTTCAGTACCTTTTACTCTTAATATTCTGACCTGATTTCTGGGATGCCATTTTGTAGAATGTTTAGCAAATAATAAAAGCGCTGCCTTCCGAATTCTAAGTCTATTGCCATCAAACTCAGCTAACTCTAAATACTGCAAAAACTTTTCAGCCGACATTGACTTAAATGTATTCTGAGCTACTAAATTTACAAGTTGCAAATCTAGATCACTAATACTTGCAATGTCCACAAATTGTCTATCATATTCTCTGGATACGGTCTCTTCGCGTTGAAATCGAATTAATTCAGAAGCGGTGGGGACAGACTCTCGATCTTTTCTCTGAAAACATTCACCTTTTGAAGTCAAATGAACAAATTTTGAGCCTTTTTCGACTGAGAAATAGGCAACTTTTTTGCCATTATATTCAATGAGTGATGCTCGTTTTATTGGAAGAGGAGTGTCAACTAAAACTTTAGTTTCACAGGCTTGAAGTATACTAGAGTTTTTATCATCTGAATAGGGCAATCCTGTTATAGAATTATCGTCCTCGATGCCTACAAAAAGTTCACCACCATCAGCATTTGCAAAAGCAACCAAAGTTTTTGCAATATCATAACAAACTTCTTTTAGATCGCGGGGAGCTTTACTATTTGAAGGCCCTTCGAGCGCACTTTTAAATTCTCGATAATAACTTTCTCCAATCTCAATAGCAATTTCAACTCTTTCCCTTAACTTTAAAAGTTCTTCCATTAGTTAAAGATAGTTATTTTGATTTTTATTATATAACCAAGATTATGTAAAAAAATTTACTATGTGAAAAATTAGGGTGTTAAATTGGTGATATATACCTTCCTTGATTGTGGTGCTAAATTATAATTCTAAATCCGCTGAGTAATACCAATTTCCACAGACACAACGCTCATTTAATCAACGTTACATCCCCTTTGTAGATCAATCTTACTCCATCGGTAAACTCGATATCAATAGCATAGACATAGACTCCGGCTTCTGCGGAAGTACCTCTAAAGCTACCATCCCAAATTAAAACACCTGCCGGATCAGGGCCAAGATCTTTGACTTCAGCGACGACATCACCCCATCGATTAAACATCCTACCATAGTGGATCTTCACGACGCCAGAGCCACTAAAGAGTCTGAAATCTTGATTCGCACTGAGTTGATCAGGACGGAATGCATTGGGGATATATATTGTTCTGCGTGTATCTACACTGACCAATATTTGATCAGTGGCTTTACATCCAGATTGGTCTATAGCTGTTGCAGTGAATGTTGTATTCTTGAAAGGCCTTACTCGGATCAGTGAACAATCAGCACTGATGCAATCATATTCTCCTGTATTTTGCCAATTCACCTTTGAGATTGGATTATTGCCCACCGCAGAGATACGCAGACTATCGCCTAATCGAATAGCTTTATCAGGACCGAAATCTACATTAAAGCGTGGTGGGTCCACCACCTTTATCACTGTATCCAATGCACAACCTTTGCGATCAAAGATCGTGAGCTGATAACTACCTGCTTTAAGTGGAACTTTATTTGCGATAGGTATACTTGTTCCATTATTGATAGAATACGAATAACTTGCTCCATTACCACCAGAAACCGTATTGATAAACACGCCTATGGTGTCGCCTGCACATTTGGGAATGAATGTAGTCAATAAATCGATACTCAATTGGGAAGGTTGAGGCATGTCTATATTTAGTAAGGTGTCTTTACAGCCTTTACTATCTGTTGCGATTACACTATAAATTCCTGGTCTGATATTTCGTATAAAATTAGTATCCGGAAAATTTGTAGACCAGGTATAAACTATAGGTCCTGCATTACCTCCCACTGATTTTACGCCAAGTTGTCCATCATTACTTCTCGGACAAGTAATAGCTCTGGTTTTGATTGAATCCAAGGTAA
>JAYSTG010000240.1:0-4413 GCA_043719965.1 Saprospiraceae bacterium
ATAATCCCTCACTCCATTGCTTAATCTGAATGAAAACAAGTCTTGTTCGCCAGAAATCTTAAAATCATATCCATTATAAATCACCGTGGTATTCATAAACATTTTTTTATTGACCACATGATTCCACCTCAAGGTGGCAGTGGTATTTCCATACGGCATATTGAGCTTAAATCCTCGCTCATTGGAATTGTAATTGAGGATGTCTCGACCAAAATAGCCACTGAGATACAATCTATCTTTGTCCGAAAATCGGTGATTTACCTTAGCATTAAAGTCGTAGAAATAATAATTCGTTCCAGCAAATTTGGATTTGTTGATATAAGGTTGAGCTAAATCCAATGCATAGGTGCGTCGTCCGCTGATAATGAAAGAAGTTTTCTCTATTTTAAGTGGACCTTCAATCGTAAGTCGAGATGAGATCAGGCCAATTCCGCCTTCGACCGACATATGCTTATCATTACCTTCTTTCATTTGGATATCGATCACACTTGATAGACGACCTCCATAATTTGCAGGCATACTTCCTTTGATAAGCGTCGTATGTTTGATTGCATCGGAATTAAATATGCTGAAAAACCCCAAGAGATGACCGGAGTTATAAACAGGAGCCTCATCTAATAATAAAAGATTCTGGTCTGCTCCTCCTCCTCTGACATAAAACCCGGCACTGCCTTCATCTGCTGCAGATACACCAGGTAATAATTGCAATATCTTGAGTACATCTACTTCGCCCAATAGTGATGGTAGTTTTTTGATACTCTCTGTAGGTAATTCGATCCTACCCATTGAAGTATTCTGTACCTGATCTATACTCTTATTGTCTTCTACTACCAATTCTTTTAGCAGCAATCCACTCTTAAGGTTAATATTTAACTTTTTATCAGTATCTAGTTTTATACTCACTTCTTGATATTGAAATCCCAAATACGTATACACTAAGATATATTCACCTGGAATTAAAGAAATAGAATAAAACCCATAATTATTAGAACTGGCCCCTGTTTCTGGTTGATTTTTGAGGTAAACAATTGCTTCTACTAAGGTTTCCCCATTTTCTGAGTCCTTGATATAACCGCTGATGGTGAATGTCTTTTGTTGACTATATCCATATCCGGCACAGCCAAAGAATAAAAAAAAGTAAATTATCCACCTAAAACTCATAGTACCTTACTGCGCTTAATCATAGGATTTAAAACAAAGATCTATTACTATTGTTTAGACCAAAGTTTTCAATGAAATCGGCACCAAAGATACGCCCATTCGATTAAGATAGCCGAGGATTCCCTTCACCCCTGGCAGATGTGCAGCCCCTATAGAAATAAACGATCGATTTGCTTTAACTTGAAGCAGTTGAAATAATCTTTCTGCCATCCTCTTATTTCGATCATATAAAAGAATGCGTCTGGCACCACCTAGTGATGATCCTGATAGGTGCATAAGTTTTTTCAAATCTTCATTGTTATACGCATTGGAGAGCCTATTTAATCGATGAGATGAGCGAGTAATATGGGTGATCATACTTTTTAACTCCTTAAGTTGATACTCCATTGGAATTTTTTGATAGATGAAAGCCTGTTCCTCAGGAGATTCTATACCGCCTAAGACCAACCCCGCATTTTTTGCTTTATTCCATAGTTGAATATCTAAGGGTTGGAGGTGGTGTTCCAAATGTAGCATTCGCTCACTCAGCAAAGCTGTCAACATCAAAGGTGGTAAGTGCTGAATATCATTTAGATCAAGACCACATTTGTAATATATGATCCGTTGAGCTTTTATATAAGCAGGAGGATTGATTAAATCGGATAGACCTCGCCAAGCAGCCGGAGTTACAGGTTTGAACCCAGTAGAAAATAATGAGCTGTCTAGATTTGTTTCAGCATAATAATGGGTGCAAGGGGACAAATACTCACAGATCTGAGTCATTTTATTAGTCGCCATACTAGATGCACTATGCATGGTTCCAAATAAATACCCCTCAGACCTGTGAATGCCTGTTGATGTTTCGAATATAGAAAGTTTCCAAAGCAAGGCTTGGTGAGCCATGCTTTATTCGTATTGAAGAGGCAATAACATGGATTCCTTGGCTGTTGACAAGGTCACCATACTCTTCAACCGTTCGATTTCTTCGATCTGTGACAATTTTTTGAACAAAATATGTTCATAAGTAGGAATGTCTTTGCAAATGATCTTGATCAATGCATCAGCTTCACCGGTGATGATATACACCTCTGTGACTTCTTCGATTTTTCTGATCTTTTCCAAAAACTTATCCATCACATCTTGGTTTTTCCAATTTAGAGATACCAAAACAAAGGTCTTGACTTGAAGTCCCATGGCCGCTTCATTCAGTTTACCATGATACGAGTCAATGATGCCTGCTTGTTCAAGTTTCTTGACGCGCTCCAAGGTCGGGGCCGGCGAAAGACCAATGGTTTTTGAAAGGTCTAAATTGGTAATTTTGGAATTCTGTTGGAGAATTTTCAGGATTCTATAATCCTGCTTGTCTAGTCGATAATCTGTCATGTTAAATAAAGTTTAATAATAGGTAATAAAGGAATTTGGTTAATCTATTTTTTATGCTATGGAAATACACCCATATTCTCATAGTCACTAGCAATTTTATCTAAAGCACAGACAAAAGCAGCTGTCCTTAGACTTTTTATTTTATTTTTTTTGTTTTTCACAGCTAAAACTTGATGTAAGGAATTGACCATCGTTTCTTCCAGACCTGATCTAACCAAGTCGATCTCATCAGCGCCTTTTACGATCAAGTTTTTCTCACGATCACCGATTTGTTTACCGGTCATGTTTTCTACAAGATTCACAAAATTGCTATAAGTACGCTGATCAAATCTTTTTTCGATTCTCCCAAATCGCATGTGTGATAAATTTTTTAGCCATTCAAAGTAGGATACGGTGACACCTCCTGCATTGAGATACATATCCGGTATTATGCATACGCCCCGTTTTATAAGTATATCTTCGGCATCTGAAGTTACAGGTCCATTAGCAGCTTCAGCAATTATTTTTGCTTTAATCTTATTGGCATTAAGCGCTGTGATTTGATTTTCCAAAGCTGCAGGCACTAAAATGTCACATTCCAATTCTAACGCTGACATTCTGTTTTTAAGTGTTTTGCTTCCTTTAAACCCCAGGATGCTACCGGTTTCCTTTCGAAAGGCTATAAGTTCATTGACATCGATTCCTTCCTTATTATAGATGGAACCTTCTCGTTCGGATACAGCTACTACCCGCACTCCCCCTTCCTGCTGGCAAATAGTACCAGTGTAGCTACCTACGTTGCCCAATCCTTGGATTACCATAGTTTTACCTGAAATGCCTTTTGACATTTTCAAAGCTTTCATTTCGTCTTGATGATCACAAAATTCCCTCAATCCGTAATAAACGCCTCGACCTGTTGCTTCTGTCCTTCCTTGTATACCAAACTGATTTACAGGTTTACCTGTAACGCATGCGATCGCATCAGGGTCTCCACCTTTAAAGGTCATATACGTGTCATAGATCCATGCCATCTCCTGGCTACTTGTACCATAGTCAGGAGCTGGAACATCCATTCCTGGACCAATAAAATTTTTCTTTATGAGTTCCATCGTATACCTCCTGGTGATTCTTTCGAGCACATCTTTGCTCAGTTCGAAAGGATTTATTTTAACTCCACCTTTTGCCCCTCCAAATGGAACATCAACTATGGCACACTTGTAGGTCATAAGTGATGCCAATGCCATGACTTCTTCCTGGTTTACATGTATACTGTATCGTATTCCACCTTTAGTAGGCATACGATGATGGCTATGCTGTACACGATATGCCTCTATTACTTGAAAAGTATCCCCGATTTTCACAGGAAAACTCATATGATAAACTGAATTACAAGCTTTGATCTGATTCAAAAGCCCTTTTGCAAACAGAGTATGTTTTGCAGCTTTATCAAAATTTCGGTTGACGGATTCGTAAAAACTAATTTGGTTTTGTTTTTTCATTGAGGATACTTGGTTTATTCTTTTATTTGGTCTTCCAGTTTTTTCAATTTCTTGTCAAGGCTTATTAAATAAAATAATATGCCTATCCAAATCACAAGCGCTACTAACGCTACAGAATATATTTTTCCAGTGCTACGTAAAAAATCTGAATCTAATAAAATTAGTAATAAAAATGTAGGCATAATCAATTAAAGTAATATTACACTATTTGTTATTTAACTTATTATTAATCAATGATATACGATAAGACAATTCTGCAAGCCAAAGTCCTAAAAAAATGTAAGCTATCACTGCAGGATAAAATACTGCTCTCATGGTATTATCTAGGTCTTGTGTTCCCAAAGCAGGGTTTCCGCCATTGCCTGGGTGGAGTGAATCAAATCGTCTAGGGATGATAAAAATCAAAGGTATC
>JAYSTG010000025.1:0-2294 GCA_043719965.1 Saprospiraceae bacterium
CAAAATTAGAATTAATAGCATTTATTGGTGGGCATTGTGGTCCATAAAATATGATTAATTGGGAGCCTGTAGCAGAAGGTAAGCCCGTTGTTGGCATAAGCATAAATGTTTGAACTTTAAAAAGAGTACCCAGAATTTTATCCATTATGAATACCTCCTCCCTCTGCCACATAGGAGATTTTAATGATTCATTATTTATATGCAAGGTGTCACCAGATACCGCTCGATCATAGTTATTTATTCCAAAGTCTTTATGAAATTCTAAATAAGAAGAGTCTGCAGCATACACATATTGAAAGGTTTTGATCCCTATCAACTCGATGTTTTTTATACTTTTCATATCCATTCTTTTCTTAGAGGAATGGAAAGACCAATGATTATTTTTAAATTTATTCAAAAGGTCTAGTTTTATCAAAGCTGGAGGCAAGAATAGTACACTTAATAAAAACGATAGCAAAATTTGACTTGTTTTCATTGCGATTTGGATTTAGTGGTAGATTCGGAATGTTTTTGAATCAACTCTTCCATGCTGATGTCTAATAATTTCATTTCTTTAAAAAATTCGGTTAAGCTTAAGTAAAATTTCTTCGTACGGTTTTCTTTGATTTGTGATTGAGCCATAGGAGAAACATAAAAGCCCACACCTCTTTGATTATATATCACAGATTGTCGTTCAAGCCGTTCATATGATCTCATGACTGTATTGGGATTAACTTCCAATAATTCAGCTAATTCTCTTACTGATGGAATCCTTTCATTTGGAGCCCAGACAGAATGAATAATTTTGTTTTGTATAAAATCCTCAATTTGGATGTATATCGGTATATTTTGGTCAAAATTCATGCTTATGCCTCTAGTGTTTTAATCCTTATATAATTCAAAATCCAAATGCCTATCCATACTATAATGAAATGATAAGATTCTAAAGATATCAGGAAAGGTGAAGCCTTGATCTCCAGATATTCTGAAAAATCTGAATTGGTTATTTTAAAAAAAGTCAGGTTATGATATGTCAACAGTTTAGGGGTAAATAATACGGGGATAATTTTATAAAAATATCCCAAATACAAGATGACCACTATTGCAACCGCAGCTATAGACTTGGTCAAGGAAGATCTTCTGAACCAAAGTATCCCACATATCAGTGCAACCTGGATCAATAAGGCAAACCTCACGGTGGATATAGATGTTTTTGAAGTCAAATCGATCAACGATGAAGCCTGATATGGAGTTCTATAATATGGACCATTTGGATCAAAATGAGCCTTAAGTTCAAATGATTGAGCCCAAAGAAAAATTGGTTTATTTACTATTTGAAAAATGAAGAGGAAAAATCCTGGGATGAGTATAGTACACCATATAAAGCATAATAGCCAGCGTTCAAATGCGCTGACCGGCAGAGTCAGGAATTTTATTTTTTGTTCTTTTTGGATAATCCCGTT
Source organism: Saprospiraceae bacterium (assembly GCA_043719965.1). Classification (GTDB taxonomy): domain Bacteria; phylum Bacteroidota; class Bacteroidia; order Chitinophagales; family Saprospiraceae; genus JADJLQ01. Next base: position 1,443 of record JAYSTG010000025.1, read on the forward strand.
AAACCAAAACAATCCAGTCAAAACAATTGTAAGCACAAATAAAGAATTAAAGACGAACTCCTGGGTGATTTGATATTTTAAGGACGAATAACCATTGTTTAATTCAAAAAACACCAATGCCATGGCTAATACCCCCGTCAGCACTACAGCTAAGATTATGGCTGATTTCCAAGTACAAATAGCATGCTCCTTCGTCAAATGGTAAAATCTGGATATCGAGAACGATAAACTCATAGAATTAATGATTGAATTGATGATTGATTAATGAGGCATTGGCCAATACACCTTTGTATAATAACTCCAGATCTATTTTAGTGTCTATATGATCGATATTGCGCATAATGCCATGCACTCCCCGTAAAGACTTTTCATTATATAGACTGTGTTCTATATTTTCAGGTTCATGGCTATCAAAAAACTGAAGCTTTGCAGTGATGGAAGTTATATGCTGTTTAAATATGATTTCACCTTCATTTAATACAATAACCTCTTCGATCAGATTTTCAACATCCTTCACCTGATGCGTACAGATCAAAATGGTGTTAGTTGGCTTGATGGCCCTCGCAATCATTTTACGGAATTGGCTTTTGCTAGGTATGTCCAGCTGGCACGAAAGCGTTACAACGATTTGATGAAGGAGCGGCGAACATGAGCAAGCTGCAGGAATTTGCAAGCGTCTGGGACGCGATCGAGGACACGCCCCAGAAGGCAGCCAGCATGCGCGCCCGCTCCGAACTGCTGATGGCGTTGCAGGAATGGGTGAAGGCCAGCAATAAGACCCAGGCGGAAGCGGCCAGGGTCCTGGGCGTCACGCAACCCCGCATGTCCGATCTGGCGCGCGGCCGCATTCAC
>JAYSTG010000241.1:0-4408 GCA_043719965.1 Saprospiraceae bacterium
CCAGGGATGCATCATAGCTTTTAGCTTGAGGATGTTTCATCAACTAAATTTCACCTAAAACGCGATCGCCCATAGCCTGGGTACCTAATATCTTTTCTGGCGATGAAAGGGAATCTGCAATGTCTTTGGTCCTCCATCCTTGTCTCAAAACCTGATTGACTGCAGTCACAATTGCCTCAGACTCCTTCTTGAGACCAAATGAAATATCTAACATAAGCGCTGCCGAGAGTATTGAAGCCAAAGGATTTGCTATGCCCTTACCGGTAATATCATGGGCAGAACCGTGTATAGGTTCATAAACCCCTGTTCCATCCCCTATCGATGCAGAAGCCAGCATGCCCATAGAACCCGCTATCTGAGATGCTTCATCCGTAAGGATATCTCCAAATAAATTGGCTGTAACTACTACATCAAATCGTCGAGGATCCTTGATGAGCAACATGGCCATCGAATCTACAAATTGATGTTCTAATTCTACATCTGGATACTCCAAAGCCACTTTTTGTACTACCTCTCTCCAAAGCCTACTGGTCTCCAGCACATTAGCTTTGTCGACCGAACATAATTTTTTCTTACGAGTACGAGCAGCTTCGAAAGCCTTACGAGCAATCCTTTCTACCTCATAACGGCTATAGACGGCTACATCAAAGGCGGTATCTCCATTGTCTTTACGACCTTTTTCACCAAAATAGATATCACCTGTCAACTCTCTAAAGAACAAGATATCAGCACCTTTGAGCACTTCCGGCTTTATACTCGAAGCTCCAAGAAGATCATCGAATAATTTGATGGGACGCAAATTGGCATATAACCCAAGTTCTTTCCGCATTTTTAAGAGGCCTTGCTCAGGTCTTACTTTAGCCGTGGGGTCATTATCATACTTAGGATGACCTACGGCTCCAAATAATATCGCATCAGAATTGCGCATTTTGGTCAAGGTTTCCTCCGGTAATGGAGAGCCGGTGGCTTCTATTGCAGCATGTCCCATCAAGGCATCATCAAAAGTGAATGTGTGATGAAATTTAGCAGCAATCATTTTTAAGACCTTTTTACCGACAGCAGTGACTTCTTGGCCAATGCCATCGCCTGGCACGATGAGTATATGTTTTGTTGACATTATGTATTATATAAAGTAGATATTAATTGGAGCACATCGAAGTGTTTCTCCACTAAAGGTCAAATTTAGGCGTTTATATAGGAATACAAATCGTTTTGCTACATTAGTTTTAACCCACAGGCACATCAAAATAGTCCAATATTCCAATACGATTTTAGCCAACGATTTAAACTTTATATATTTGTCCCCTTTTAGTCAAAACCTTCTTCGGAATGAATTTTAAAGATTATAGTATACCTTATGCCCCAGCATCGCTTTATTCCAAAAAAGTAGCCTATTTCTCCATGGAGTTTGCGATACATCAATCCCTGAAGATCTATAGTGGTGGATTGGGGTTTTTAGCGGGCTCCCATATGCGCAGCGCTTATGAACTCAAACAAAATCTGATCGGCATTGGCATCCTTTGGAAACATGGATACTATGATCAAGCTCGCAATCAAGATCAAACCTTACAACCCGTATGGTATGAAAAAAATTATTATTTTCTGGAAGAGACTGGTATCAAATTTCAAATTTCCATTCACAACTCACCAGTATGGGTCAAAGCATTGTATCTGTCTCCCTATACTTTTAAAAGTGCGCCATTATTCTTTTTGTCCACTGACCTTCCAGAGAATGACTATGTCTCTCAGACCATATGTCATCGGCTCTATGATGCTAATCAAGCCACCAAAATCGCACAGTTTATTTTATTAGGTATAGGCGGAGCAAAGCTTATCGATGCATTAAACTTCAATCCAGACTTTTACCACCTCAATGAAGCCCATGCGGCAAGCTCCATTTTCCATTTGATGAATAAATTGGGTTCTAAAAAAGCTGTACAAGAGAAACTCATCTTTACTACGCACACCCCTGAAGAAGCAGGCAATGAAAAACATGATATTGACCTCTGTGAACAGATGGGTTATTTTGCCGGCAAATCCGTCGATGAAGTAAGAGCGCTTACAGGCATACAAGATGATCTATTCAATCATTCTTTAGCTGCATTACGTTTTGCAAAGCGAGCTAATGGAGTAAGCCGATTGCATGGAGAAGTCAGCCGAAAAATGTGGTCGTCCTATAAAGATATCTGTGAAATAAAATCGATCACCAATGCACAGAACTACAGTTATTGGGCGGATAAAAAACTCTATGAAACTATGGAGCAAGGCGAAGATGGTGCATTCGATGAGCGAAAGCGTTATTTACAAAAACGCAGCTATGAAAATGTAAGCGATCAATGTGGCAAACTGTATGACGCCGACATCTGTACGATCGTATGGGCCCGAAGATTTGCAGGATATAAAAGACCAGATATTTTAACCTGGGATATGACGAGATTTGAAAAATTACTTACCAACACTAAATACCCTGTACAAATCATATGGGCTGGTAAACCTTATCCAATGGATTATGCCGCCATCACTACTTTTAATAATTTGGTCCATCTTTCAAAAAAACATAAGAACCTTGCAGTACTCACGGGTTATGAATTAAACCTCAGTAAACGCCTCAAACAAAGTGCTGATGTCTGGCTCAATACTCCGAGGGTACCAAGAGAAGCAAGCGGTACTAGTGGCATGACAGCAGCGATGAGTGGTGCAGTCAATTTCAGCACATTTGATGGATGGATCTGTGAGTTTGCCCAGCATGGTAAAAACTCATTCATCGTACCTCCAGTGGATTATGAACATATGAAACAACACGAACAGGACAATTATGATATGAATAAACTTTTTGACATCCTGGAGCAGGAAATTCTACCCACTTTTTATGATCAACCTAAAGTGTGGCGAGCGATAGTCCAGCAAGGTATGAAGGATGTAAGATATCAGTTCGAAAGTAAGCGAATGGCTGACGAGTATTATAGGATGATGTATCAATAGCATGCCCCATGTAGCATGTAACCTTTAAGGCTCCAAAAGCGTCAGTACCCTACTGAGTTGGAAGAGTACTTGATTCTTCCGACCTTTGGTGGATCAAATTTTTGAAAGGATCATGTGGTTATTACTTTTCCTGTTTATCAAAGCGCTCTCCCCTAAAGATACTCCGTCTTGCGAAGTGGGATTGCCTGTCAATTATGATACTATATATTCACCGGATATAGCATCTGTCAAATGTCATATCAAAGAATTGCCACTGAGTATGCCCATCATCCAATTGAATAATTCTACTTGGCTAGACATTTATTTTGACGACCTCAATGGATCTGATCGTCGGTATCGGTATGAATTGGTACATGTGGATAAAAACTGGAAAAAAGACGAGTTGGATGAGATAGAATATATCGATGGATTCAATAGGTCAGAAATCCGCAATCGAACTTATTCCACCAACAGAGATGTTGATTACACTCATTACAAATTTATTCTTCCGAATGCCGACATCAAACTGACTAAATCCGGCAACTATCTTCTGCACGTGTATGAAGAAATAAAACGGGGCCTACGAAATTATATTTTTACCAAGCGGATCCTGGTTACAGATCCAAAATTAAACATTGATTTCCAGGTTTTGCGTGCCAATGGGTCAGAACATTATAGAACCCATCATGAAGTTGATTTCGTCATTCATTCGAAAGGATTTAATGTTTATGATCCTAAAAATGAAATCACGGCCAGTGTCGTGCAAAATGGCAATTGGTCAACTTTGATCTCCAACTTGAAGCACAATCGCGAAAAAACGGAACAGTTTATTTTTGATTATACAGATAAAATCATTTTTCCTGCCGGAAAACAATATCGATTTTTTGATATCCGCGCCATAGAGTATCGCTCTAGATGGGTCAAAAAAATAACGCAAAATAATAATGAGACTATCATTACCCTTGAAGATGACAGGTCAAGACAAGAAATCAATTATTTAAATTATGTAGACATTAATGGCAACTATGTCTTAGACAATCTTTCACTAGACGAATTTGGGATATTAGTCAATAGAAAATTAGAAGATTCAGTCAGGAAAGTCTATTCCAAGCTAGCATCATCGATCGAGAATGTCAATTTAATCCGTAACCCTAATATAACCTCAGAGTATGTTTGGGTCGATTTTACCTTGCTATCGGATGAATTCAGAGGCCTCAAAGTCTATGTGACGGGGCAATTTTCAGACTGGCAATGTAAATCACAATTTTTAATGAAGTATGACCCTGCAACCAATGCTTATCTGGGATCCGCTCTACTCAAACAAGGGTATTATAACTATCAATATACGACACAAGACCAACAGGGCAACATTTCTACTGAGCTCATTGAGGGGGATTGGAGTGAAACCGAAAATGAATATCAGATCTTAATATACTATCGTCCATTC
>JAYSTG010000242.1:0-1745 GCA_043719965.1 Saprospiraceae bacterium
TAAAAATCATCCATTGACAGCTCGGGTATATGTCAATCGGATCTGGGCTCAATTTTTTGGTCGGGGCTTGGTCCCTACGACATCTGACTTTGGTATGCAAGGTGAGATGCCCACACATCCTGAATTATTAGATTGGTTGGCACTCGACTTTATGAATCATGGATGGAATATCAAACGACTGGTCAAAATGATCGTCATGTCATCTACCTATCGTCAGTCTGCGGAAATCAATGTTAGAAAACAAACACAAGATCCTGAGAATATCTACCTCAGCAGATATCGACGCATGAGAGTCCCAGCGGAATTAATCAAAGATCTCGCGATGGCCAGTAGCGGATTGCTAAACACGGAGTTAGGTGGTCCAAGTGTAAAACCCTATCAACCTTACGGTCTTTGGGAATCTGCAACTTCCGGGCGAGGTTTATTGGCCACTTACATTCAAGATCACGATGAAAATCTATATCGCCGAGGCATCTATACCTTTATTAAACGTACAGTACCCCCGCCATCCATGTTGATCTTTGATGCATCCAATCGAGACCAATGTGAAGTCAATAGATTCATCACAAACACCCCGCTGCAGGCCTTGGTCACTTTAAATGATCCGCAGATGCTGGAGGCTGCAAGAGTCTTGGCTGAAAAAATATCGCAGGAGGAATGCCCCATTGAAGAAAAAATTGTCAAGGCGTTCCGACTCATTATCGGTAGAAGGCCACAACCCAATGAAAAAGAAATCCTGGTAACTTATTTTCAAAATGAAATAATTCCATTGCGTGAAAATATCCACAAAGCAAACCGACTTTTGGATATTGGCGAACATACACATCTCACTAATGAAGATGTACCTGCGACTGCTGCTCTTATGAAAGTAATCCATACATTATACAATCTAGAAGAAGCTATTACGAAAAGTTGATTACAATGATTAGACACTTATATTTTTAAAGTCTATAAAATTTGTAAGAACATCTGATTCTTTTACCTTATAAAAAAAATTCATAACACAATTACTGTATGACTAGACAGATGACAAGAAACCAATTCTTAAAGACGGCTATTGGTTTTTGTGTGATAAGGTCCTATAAACCTCGACACATCGAGACCGTCTTGGGTACTATGCGGGTCCAGAAAATGGGTCTGACTTTGATCCATGAGCACTGTCTGGTTGATTTTATTGGTGCTGATGCTATCCGGTATGATCGATGGGACAAAGCAGAGGTCGTGGAAAAAGTACTTCCTTTTTTAATGGAGGCTAAAAGCAAAGGGATAGAGACTATAATGGAATGTACACCGGCATTCTTAGGTAGAGATGTGCATTTGCTTAAAATGTTATCCGAAAAAAGCGGAATCAATATTCTCACAAACACGGGATACTATGGTGCTGTAGACTACAAATATTTGCCCCCGTGGGTTTACACAGATACGGTAGATCAACTGGCGGCGAGATGGATTGATGAAGCCACCCATGGCATTGAAGGCACAGGTATCAAACCAGGATTTATAAAAATAAGCGTCAACGGGAATAAGCTCTCTGATATAGAAAGAAAACTAATCCAGGCAGCCGGCATTACACATCGGGAGACGGGATTGACGATTTGTTCTCATACCGGTCCCGCAGTAGCTGCCTTAGATCAGTTGCAAGAATTAAAAATCCTTGAAGGTCAATCCAAATGCATTCATCTGGACGCATGCACAAAACGAGCTCAACAAAACATACTATACCCAAATAGCAAAAATGGGTGCCT
>JAYSTG010000243.1:0-12718 GCA_043719965.1 Saprospiraceae bacterium
CAATAAAAACGCTGTGATCAATTGGCAGTTTACAACTCAGGATGCAAGAATAAAACTAAAAAGATTGTATCCGACAATTATGAATTGACATGACACTAGTTAACTATTTCTGATCCAGTCGTTTCTTTAGATTCATTGCCTCTTCATGGTGAGGGTGGGTAGTATCAATTAAAATTTGATCTAACCGTTGTAGAGCTAAGGTATATTGTTTATTTCCAGTAGCCAATGTTCCGATCATGCTATACCATTGTGCAGCATCTTTAAATGTCGCCACACCCTCCAACATTTTAAACTGGATGATGGCCTCATCATACTTTTGTTGTCCCAATCGTAAATGCCCAAGGAGGTATTTTTTTTCATTGGTATTGAAAGGATTTATTGAATCTAGAAGGTGATCGGCTGCAACATATTGTTTTAATCGTAGTTGACTCCATATCCGATTGATTTGATCCCTAGCATTATTTTCACCTCGGAGGGACCCTTCATCCAAAGGAAGTTGATAAAATTCCACAGCATAACTCTCAAGATCTTGGTCCGTGAACTTTTCCTCGATAGGTTTTAGCTTAACATCTGGTGTTTTGACTTTTGCTGTTGGAGTGTAATCAGGTTTCAACTCATTTATTTTTTCTACAGTTATAAATTTAGAGGTATCGATAGACACTATAATTGAATCGATACCCACTGAGGGTGAGGGTACAAGCGGTATCTTGTGCATATTCTTTTTCTGTAGAACTAAATACATCAATACAGCCAATAAGGTTAAGGAAAATACCCATATCCAAGGCGCTAATCTACCCGTCATGTGCCTAGGATTAGTAGTCCGTTCTGCATCAAGCCAATCTTTTACTCTTGTTTTTGTTTCAGATTCTACTAGCGATTCCAGTGCTATTTGTTCCGATTTTAGGAGTTCGAAAGTTTTTTTGAAATTTGGATCTTGTTCCAGTCTTTGATGGATATGACGGATTTCTTCATCAGTCACTTGATTGCGTAGGAATTTAAGGATTAAAAGTTCAATGTCATGTGGTATTTCCATAGATCAGGAGAGTTTAAAAAATTCAAGAAGCGATGGATCTTCTTCTATTTTCGCTTTCAATCGTTTTCGACATTTGCCCACCTCATTATTGGCTACTTGTTCATTATTGAAATCCATAAGATGGGCGATTTCTTTCATCGTATAACTCGTCTGGAACAAAGTCAATAATTTCTTACACCGATCTCCAAGGGCTAGTATTAATTGGTCCAATACTTGTTTTTGTTCATTGTTTGACAACAAATGCAAGGTAGTGTGATCGTGGATATTTTCTTCATAGGCTGACAGGAGTACTTCTTTAGTAAATTTTCGCTTTCTGTTGATACCCTGCCATTTTACAATACTCAAAAAATAAGTTTTAAGCGAAGATTGCTTTCTAAATGTATCCAATCGGATATTTCTATCAAATATGATGAATGCTTCTTGCATAATATCTTCTGCATCTGCAATTTGGCACCCCAGGGATTGAAGAAATTTCATGGCTTCAGAAAAAGATTTTTGTTGGTGGACAAAATGATTTAAAGCCTGTTGCCGGGCATGGCCGCCAGCCCGGATAGCCTCGCTCAAAGAAACATCTTCTGCTGATATACTCACCGATGGCTAATTTCATGCGAAGCTAATTATTTTAATATTCTTTTCTGTATTTTAGTACCGATTTCAACCAAAAACTAACCTTGAAGTCGAATTTGATTTATTATATGTCAGTAGTCAAAGTCATATTTTTGATTTTAGTTGCATGGTATAGTTGCTATGTTATTCCACTTCCTCTAATAGGTCAATGTGACTTAAAGAAGTATCAGGAGGCGCTGAGTCGATCCGAATTACTTTTTAAGACAGACCGATATAAGCAGGCACCAGATATTTTGATCCAATTTCTGAAAAGTCAACCACAGTGTGATGATAATCGATTTTGGATGGTTTTGGATACTTTATTGAGGCAATTGTATCTGATAGAAGATTTTAAAACATCAGAACTAGTTATAATCGAAATTCTAAACATCAGGAAGAATAAGCCTAAAGATATCCCTAGACTTCAACTGAGGTATTTTGAACATCTGATCGAGTCCTGGCAGCTGAATGAAGCTGATTCTTTAAAAAAGATATTAAGTGTCGTGGCTTTTGATCCTACTGAGGACATTCGTTTTGTATTATCCTCATCCAGGAGATGTTTTCGTTTGGGACACTATCAAGATGGACTTGATATCCTGGATGCGTTTTTAAAGAATAATAAAAATGCTAACCTTGACCATTTCAACTTGCCTTTAAAAATGCTCCTGTGGCAATTTTATTATTATCTCGGATTGAATAAAGAAATGGACCTTACAACGAAGGAAATGGTAGACGCATTAAAAAATAGTCCGAATGTCGCACAGGAATATTCCCATGAAATTATGCAATTTGATATAGCGGCTTCAACCCGATTATCAAAGAATAGAGAAGCTTTATCAAAAGCTGAAGTGCAAGTCCTGGTTTTAAATAAAAGCATACCTGTATTAAAAGATAAATTTATACCGAGGTCCTATTTTGTATTTGCTAATTGTCTTCGAAATTCACTCAAAATCAGAAAATGCGATACCATATTAAATGAGGCATTAAAAAGAATAGACCACAACAAAATTAATCACAAAAGGAATTTATGTGAGATCTACTACTTATTGGGAGTCAATCAAAGAAGCTTTGGAAATTTTGATGCCAGTGCCGATTATTTTATTAAAGCTATTGCACATATGGAGCAGTTGGCATTTCCATCCACGAGGGGATTGGCCTCCTATCATCAGCAGCTCGGTGAAACCTATACATTGAGAAGGGAATATGATCGAGCTCGTTTTCATCTAGAGCAAGGCTTACAGCTTGAACGAACTATTCATACAGAAAGTCAGGTTTTACTCAGACATATTCATAGCTTATGTGAATTGAGTTATTTCACCATGGATACCCATGCCATAAAGGGGTATATCAAGGATTATACTTATTTAGTAAATAAATTTAGCAAGCAATTACCTCCGCTCAGAAAGCTTGATTTTATATACATGAATCTGAGGTTGAATAATATGTTGCTCAGACCGGAAGCTGCATTGGCGGAGGCGGAAAAATTTATGGAAGCTTATGGAAATAATATGAAAGAGCAAGGGTTAATTTCGGATGATTTGTATTACGAAATCAGTACAGCCTACTATATCTTGGGTGATAAAGTAAAAGGATTAAAACATCTAGAACAAAGGCTCACGAATGTCGAAGCGAATATGAATTTAAAATCAAGCCCTCAAAACCTTATACACTATGCGATATTATTAGAGGAAGCTTACGAAGCCTGGTGGAATAAATATCTCGATGAAAAATCTAAGGAGAGCTTAGATCGGGGCAATTATATATTCCAAAAATTAGATGATGTCCTCACTCGATTGCATGAAAATTCATCCGGCTTCAAATCCTTTTTCTTAGCTGATAATACAGTTTATTCAATTGCAAATGTATTAATCCAGCAGTTTCAAGCTTTTGGTGATAAAAATTATATTGAAAAAACTTACAAGGTCTTGGAAAGACTTAAATTAAATAAACTCCGTACTTCCATCGGCATCTTTAATGCAACTCAACATGCTGGACTATCTACTGAGTATATAAACCGAGAAGCTGATGCGAGGGCTGCATTGGCAATGGCGAAAGAAAAACTTTATGAGGTCACAGAAATGTCTACTGACTCCACTCAATATTATTCCAACCGATTAGCTGATGCAAGTATAGCTTATAGTCATCTTATTTCCGAGATGGAACTGAAGTTTCCCAAATTCATGGAGATTAAACAACAAAACCTGATTCCAGATTTATCTGAATTACAGGAGTCTTGGTTGAAAAAAGATGAGACTTATTTGGAATTTTTTCACATACAAGACTTATTTATAGCTATTGTTATCAATAAGGACTCGGCAGTGGTTGTAAGACAATCATTGCCTGGTCTTTCAGATCGTTTGACTGCTATTTATAAAGTGCATTCAGATTTTTTTATTAAAGAGGAAGCGTATGCCAGCTCCAAATTATCATTGGAGGATTATTTAAACCATCTGGTTTATCTGGACTCCGTGTTGATACTGCCCATTCGGCTATTATTAAGAAAAAATATTTATTATATACCACACCTTTCATTTAGTAATTTTCCTCTGGATATATTGGTAAATAATCCTCCTAACATATTGCATCGAACGCATGCTTTGAATTTTTTTGTGAATCATTATAATGTGTCGACTTTACCCTCTTTGAGTTTAAATCACTACATACAATCCATTCCTCCAACCCAAAATAAAGCAGCCTTGTGTTTTGCTCCTTTTAGTTTAGTAGATACAACAGAAATGTTTTTGGCAAATAATGATTTGGCTGCGATTTCTCGATCTGCCATTCAGCCTTTAAAATCAAGTGCAGAAGAGGTTACAAAAATTGCTAAAATTATTAATGGAACAGCCCTGACAGGGATTCAAGCTTCTAAGCCTTCATTTATCAACTTGGCTTCCAGTGCAAAATACATTCATATTGCTACGCATGGTCATGTAGATGCGATCGACATAGAAAAAGGTTATTTAAGTTTTAAAAGCGGAGCTGGACATGGAGTAGAAAAGCTTTATTACTCTACGATTTCAAATCTGAGAATTCAGGCCGACCTCGTTACACTTTCCTCTTGTATGACAGGTACAGGAAAATACATCATCGGAGAAGGTAATTATAGCTTATCGAGAGCATTCCAGATAGCTGGGGCAAAAAATGTAATTTCTGTTCTTTGGCAGGTGCCGGATGCTCCAACTAAAGAATTGATGATCCTTTTTTATAAAGAACTTAAAATAGGAACTTCAATCAGCCAATCTCTTGCAAAGGCGAAAACTCTTTTCATTCAGAAATATAAACAATGGTCACATCCAGTATATTGGGCTGGATTCATCCTGAATGGAAAATAGTGTCGACTCTCTAATTTATTACAGCTATTTAATGTAGTACATCATAAGAGGTAAAGTTCAAATTTTGATCATCCATTTGGCTATAATTTTTTGCATGATTTCACCACGATTATCAGTGTCAAATTTTGACATGAGGTTTTTAGTATGAAATTTTAACGTATTGTTGGAGATAAATATTTTCTGACAGATCTGATCATTATTGGATCCTTGGATCATCTCCATCAAAATTTTAAATTCCTGATCTGTGAGGAGTTCACTAGCGATGACATTTAATTTTTCACGCGTCAGTTTGAGCTGATCCATTTCCTGGCTAAATTTATACAAAGCCAATTCAATGCCAGTGAGTAGATCTCGTTCATCAAAGGGTTTTACGATATAACCATAAGGCAAAGTTTTTTTAGCGCGTTCCAAGGTGGGTCTATCCGATAGGCCTTGATAGGATACCGCTAGATCGTAATGATCCGTATCGGGATGTAAGTACTGTAGAGCTAGTCTATAATATTGAATGGATGTAAGGCTATCGCTTTTTGATTCGTAAAGTTTGGCCAGGCTCTGATAGGATCTGCTACGACCCAGGTCCCAGGAAATAGTGGAATCTATAGTCATCGACTGAAATATATACTCTTTAGCTTCATCCGGATTGTTTCGATCCATAGCATTTTTAGCCAGATTACGCAGAGAAACAGATTGGCCAGGGGGAAATTTAGTAGAGACGGCTAGTTCAAGCGATTTTTTAAAATACTTATGGGCTTCATCCCATTGCTTCAATGAAGAATACATATTGCCCAATTCATTATAAAAAAAACCATTTTCATGATCTTTGTTTAGTTGAAGCCCTATTGCTATTCCTCTTAACGATAATTTGATACCCTCGGCATAATCCCCTATCTCTCGATAACACATCGCGAGCATACTCATGGCATAACCATTCACGCTCAATATTTTCAACTTCTTTAGCCCATGCTGTATATTTTAATCCTGCACTTACCGCTTTGGAATAATCTCCTTGGCTATAAGAGGTGACGGCATCCAGATATACTCTTTGTTGAATCCCTGCATCATGATTTATTTTTTTAAAGATCATGAGCCCAGTATCTGCGAATGAAATAGCTAAAGGAAGATCTTGATACCGAGTGGCATTAAATAAATAGGTCATAATAGAGCATGCCTCTGGCGGAATCACTCATGGCTGAGGCTAGTTTATTATGCAAGTATTCTGTGGTGAGTGGTTGCCCCCAAGTTATATTCGATACCAAAAATCCCAGAATCCCTATAAAATAGATTGGCGAGTTTGATCGTTGCATAATCGATGCTGTGAATTATCAATGTAGTGAATATACATCAATTTTGGATGAATCATGGATGGCTAATAGTAAAATAATATATATGTTTATTTCCATTATTTAGATCTCAAGATTAATGAATATTATACAATGCATTAAATCACTTAACAAATTACGAACTTCGTTCAGTTAATATTTTAGTTTTATTCCATATGGATTTTCAATAAGTAATAAATTGAATCATTGTTCATAAAACCTTTCAATCCCTGAACATTGTACTTTGAACATTATATCCTTGAACATTATACTTTGAACATTAACTCCTTAAACATTAATTCCTCAAACATCCTACCTCGAACCTCATACATCGAAACCTCGCACTATCGAAACCTCGCACCTCGCAGAATTGCTACATATGCCTCCACCCCTGAGCTTCAAGCGGTACAAATTTTCTCCCCGTAGTCTGCAATAATATCCCTTCGCTCTCCGGTCTTATCTCCCCGATGACATAAAACCCGGGCAGATATTTTATTCGTTCAAATTCTTTTTCTGAAATCGTAAAGAGAAGTTCATAGTCTTCTCCCCCGTTGAGGGCAGCAGTTATAGGATTGATGTTAAACTCCAAAGCTAATTCAGTAGCGATCGGATGCATAGGTACCAAAGCTTCTTCTAGGATAGCTCCGACTTTCGAATTTTTACAGATATGCCTGATTTCGGAGCTTAGTCCATCACTTATATCGATCATGGCATGGGGTCGGATATTCATTTTATGAAAAGTCTCTATGATATCATGTCTTGCTTCAGGCTTGAGCTGCCGACTGAGCAATGTGGCATATCGCTCATGGATTTCAGGCTGTATGCCTGGAGTACTTTGATAGATCTGCTTTTCACGTTCGAGCAACTGTAGTCCAAGGTATGCAGAGCCCAGATCACCCGTGACACAGATGAGATCACCTACTTGGGCTCCAGACCGATAGACTACCTGAGTAGGACTTGTTTGTCCTATTGCAGTTGCACTAAGATAAAGCCCTTTGGGAGAAGAGGTAGTGTCGCCCCCAACCAAATCTATTTTATAATGTTTACAGGCTAGATGGATACCTTCATATAATTGCTCCAATGCTTCCACAGAAAATCGATTGGATATCGCCATTGAAAAGGTAATCTGCTGTGGGGTGCCATTCATAGCATAGATATCCGATATATTGACGATGACACTCTTATATCCAAGGTGTTTTAATGGGGCATAAGTTAAATCAAAGTGAATACCTTCTACCAATAAATCTGTACTTACTAAGGTGATGGACTCAGTAGGAGCTATCACTGCCGCATCGTCCCCCACGCCTTTGATAGTTTCTTTATGATACAACACGGTGTCTTTGGTTAAGTGATCTATCAATCCAAATTCGCCCAAAGTGTTTACATCAGTTCTTTTTTCGCTCATGGAAAGTTAATTGTTTATAAATTTTTAATCATGGTACCTACACTTGACCAGATTTCATTCTGGGGCAAAGGTGCAATTATATCTATTTTTTTACGACCTACAGGGTGAATAAAAGACATCTTCCAAGCATGCAAACCAATCGATTGGTTTGCAACATGATTTTTGGCGCCATATTTGGTATCCCCTGAAATAGGGCATCCTATAGCTCCCAGTTGTGCTCTGATCTGATGATGTCGACCAGTTTGGAGTTTGACTTGAAGCAGATGCATTCCATCCTCACAGGGACCTAACCAATGGTACTTTAGTTGTGCAAGTTTTCCTTCTTTATGTTGTGCGTCGACTGCGAATGATTTATTACTTTTTTTATGTGCAAAAAGAAAATGCTCCAAAGCTCCTGATTCCGACTCGGGTTTAGCCATGACGAGCGCGAGATATACCCGGGCTATGGTTTGATTTTTTAATTGTACATTAAGAAAAGCTGCTGTTTCTTTTTTTTTCGCAAACAAAACAATACCACTGCAAGGTTGATCAATCCGATGGATAAGATATAATGGGACTTTACAATATTGTTGAAGTTTTACCTCGAGGGTTTCTTCTTTGTTTTGAACAGATTGGACTGCGACACCGGCAGGTTTATTGAAGGCAATAAAATGATGATTGGAGAGGAGAATCTCATCTTTAATAGTCAGTATCATTTGTGTTCTATATAGTCTATATCTTCTATATTTTGAGATTCTTTTGCATTGGATCTGGATTGAATAAACGGATTGGGTTTCTTATGAGTAAGTCGCGGATCTCGCCTGATTTGGCGATAGATAAAGTATACGACAGCTCCTATTACGAATATTTTAAACATATAAAGTTTTCTTAATGCAATAGGCACTAAGATGCAAATTTATTAGCTTTGCGTATCTTAATTAATATTATTTTCTTTAAAGCATATCACATACATGTTACGTAAGCAATCCAATATCGCAGGATGGCTAGTGTTTGCCATTGCATTCCTGGTCTATTTTATGTCGGCAGAGCGTTCAGGCAGTCTTTGGGACTGCGGTGAGTTTATTTTGGGAGCATCCAAACTTCAAGTTGTGCATCCACCAGGGGCCCCATTCTTTTTGTTGGTAGGCCGTTTATTTGCTTGGGTTGGTTCCTTATTTAGTAGTAATCCTTCCACCCCGGCATTTGCTGTCAATTTGATGTCGGGCATGTGTACTGCATTTGCTGCTGCCTGTTTTTGTTGGGTGACTATCATGTTGTCCAAATTATCTTGGTTTGGGAGAGATAAGGACCCGGAAACTCACGAAGGTTGGGCCCTTGCTGCTGGAGGAGTCGTTGCAGGGCTCACTGGTGCTTTTTGCACTTCAGTATGGTTTAGCGCAGTGGAAGGTGAGGTTTATGCCATGTCGACCATGTTTACGGCCATCACGATTTGGACAGCAGTAAAATGGTATTATTTGCCTACTAATGCTCAAAATGAAAAATGGTTGGTGTTATGTTTGTTTTTAGCTGCTTTATCTATTGGTGTACACTTGCTTAGTTTATTGGCTTTTCCATTCATTGGTTTACTTTATTATTACAAACGTTTTCAAAAACACAATCTTACCGGTGCATTTTTCGCATTAGCAGGTTCTGTCTTGGTGTTGGGTCTTTACCAAAAACTGGTGATCGTTGGTTTACCCAAGCTGTGGAGTTCTTTTGACTATTTGATGGTCAATGGTCTAGGCCTTCCCTTTCATACTGGGATCATTCCATTTTTATTATTGATCGGCGCTGGTATCTATTATGGATTGCATTATGCGAGAAAGCATAGTAGTGCAATAGTTCAAAATATTGTAGTTACTTCATTGCTAGTGGTACTTGGATTTTCTACCGTAGCGGTCGTAGTGATCAGAGCCAATGCCGATACTCCGATCAATATGAATAGCCCTACAGATGCTATGAGATTAATTCCATATCTCAATCGTGAACAATATGGCGATCGACCTTTACTCAAGGGACCTGCGTATCATGCCCAAGCCATAGAGTATAAATCAGAAGATCGCTATGGCCGGGTAGGTGACCGATATGAGGTAGTAGATAAAAAATATACTCCTATTTATAAACCCTCTGATGAAAAACTATTCCCGCGGATGGGTCACTCAGATAGGAAATCATTATATGAGATTTGGATGAATAGTCAGAGAAAACCTACTCAAGCTGATAATATGTCCTTTTTCTGGCGCTACCAGGTGATGTGGATGTATCACCGCTATTTTATGTGGAATTTTGTGGGCAGGCTCAATTTTGATCAGGGCTATTTTCCATGGATAGTAAAAAGTGGTCATTGGTTATCAGGTATCAAGTTTATTGACGAAGCTCGTCTTTACAATATGGAGAAGGAGCCCACTCGTATGAAGACGAATGAAGGACGAAATAAATATTATTTTATTCCTTTGATACTCGGTATCCTGGGGATGATGTGGCATTACAAAAGAAGTAAAAGAGATTTTCTGGCTTTATTGATGTTGTTTTTACTCACTGGCATGGGTATTATATTCTATTCAAATGAACCGCCTAATGAGCCCAGAGAACGTGATTATGTATTAGTAGGATCTTTCTTGACTTTTTCTATTTGGGCAGGGATGGGCCTATTTTCACTATACCGGTATTTTGCATCCAAGATTAAAGGTCAAGTGATGATTCCAGTAGCTCTGTCTGCAGGTTTGGGCTTATTGAGCCCTTTGATCATGGTTACCCAAGGATTTGATGATCATTCGAGAGCTAAACTCAGCGGTTCACGAGATTATGCGCTCAATTTCTTGGAGTCATGTGCCCCCAATGCCATTCTTTTTACCTATGGAGATAATGATACTTATCCACTCTGGTATGCTCAGGAGATGGAAGGTATCCGTACTGATATCAGGGTAGTCAATCTCAGTCTGATCGCCGTAGACTGGTATATCAATCAAGTAAAAAGAAAAATTAATAAATCTGCACCAATCAAACTTACAATATCGGAAGACAATTATCGTGGTGATAGTCGTATGCAGTTACTGATCAATGCACCAGATGGCACGACGCGTACAGCTGCAGAGGTATTGAAATTCGTTAACGAAAAACACCCCCTCCCACTGTCCAGTGGGCAATCAATGGAAACTTATATTCCTGCAAGAAAAGTTACCATACCGATCGATCGGACCAAAGCTATTGCTGTAGGAATGATCTCTGCCAGTGATACCAATGTAGTCAACCAGATCGAGATCACACTCAGTGGCAGCTACATCATGAAAGATGACCTGGCCGTTCTTGATATCATTGCTTCCAATATCTATGATCGACCCATCTATTTCGCTACGACTGCCAATCCTGACAAACTAATTGGACTTAATAATTATTCTCAATTGGAAGGCCTGGCTACTCGTATTGTACCTAAGCTTTTTACTCCCGACCCTCGATTCAGCTCCTACGGCGCTGGAGGAGTGGCTGCTGATAAAATTTATGAAAATGTGACTAAAAAATTCCAATGGGGAGGGTTTGACAAACATAAAATGTTCAATTTTGAAAACAGTTTCAATCCTAGTTTCCAGTCCTTGCGCATAGCTTTTATGCGAAGCATCGATGCATTGATCAAAGCTGGTGAAATGAAAAAAGCGGAAGATCTAAATGATAAATATTTCCAAGCTTTCCCTCAGAAAAATTTTGAATATGATAGTCAACGTTTAGCTTTCATCGAATTTTATTATCAGATGAGCCAATTGGCGAAAGCAAAAACAGAATCTATGACACTAGCCAAGGAAACAGCCGAATATCTGGAATTTTATAACTCCTTGGACCCCGATGACCTTGAAGCTGGATTTAAAGATGACTATGCTCAATATATGAGCATACCTACACGGCTAACCACATTAGCAAAAGAAATGCAAGATCCTGCTTTTGAAAAGGAAATCATTACTATACTGGGTAAGTATATGGCAGCGCCAGTAAAGAAATAAACAAGGTCGTAGTTTTTAACATCAATGAAAAGGCTTGCTTGAATAAAGCAAGCCTTTTTAGTTTGCATCTATTTTCTTAAATTTGATTAATATGAAATCGCGGTGGTATATCTTATTCAGTCTATTTATTTCAATTTTTGTTTCCCTATCTCTCGTTGCACAATCACCTAAAGAAATTGTGCGGTGGAAGTCTCATTCTATGCAAGTAGAGATTATCAGAGATCTGTATGGCATTCCTCATATTTATGGTAAGACAGATGCCGATGCAGTATTCGGTTTACTCTACGCTCAATGTGAAGACGATTTTAAAAGAGTAGAACTCAATTATATTGAAAAACTGGGAAGATTAGCTGAAATTCAAGGAGAATCAAAACTGTATGCCGATCTGTATACGCGATTAATCATAGACTCTGCAGCAGCTATTAAAGATTTCAAGAAAAGCCCGGATTGGTTAAAAAAATTGATGATAGCATTTGCCGATGGCATCAATTATTATTTATATACCCATCCTAGTGTCAAACCCCTATTACTTACACATTTTGAACCCTGGTACCCGTTACTTTGGACAGATGGTAGCATAGGAGCTATCAGCACAGGAGATATAGACGAGACCGATGTCCAAAATTTTTATTCCGGGGGACCGATGATTTCTTCGGTGATCAAACCAGAAAAAGAATTTACTGGCTCCAACGGCTTTGCCATCGCTCCATCCAAATCTGAAAGTGGACACGCGATGTTGTATATCAATCCACATGTCACATTTTATTTTAGACCGGAAGTACATGTAGTGAGTGAAGAAGGATTGAATGTATATGGAGCGGTGACCTGGGGGCAGTTTTTTATCTACCAGGGATTTAATGCTCACTGTGGTTGGATGCATACTAGTTGCAACGTGGATGTAGCAGATGTATACAAGGAAAAAGTAGTTAACAAAAAAGACAAATTTTATTACCTATATGATCAGGCTTCAAAGAAAATAAATGAAAAAGTAATCCACTTACGATATCGTATTGGAGAAAAAATCAATACGAAGTCAATTAGAACATTCAGTA
>JAYSTG010000244.1:0-1737 GCA_043719965.1 Saprospiraceae bacterium
ACCCTGTACGTACCATCAAGCCAGAGGTGATAGATGCAAAGATATGTTCGAATGCTACCTTAGCGTTTGCTCTGGACTTATTAAAAAGTACATCAGATAGTATAGGCACTGCCAAGACATTAAAAAACAGATTGTATGGAATAGCGGGTAAGACGGGAACTGCTGTGACCAATTACTTTAAAGGAGATGAAAATGAAGGCAAAAAATATCAGGCCTCATTTACAGGTTTTTTTCCTGCAGAAGATCCAGTGTATTCCTGTATCGTAGTGATTTACGAACCTAAAGCCAATGGATTTTATGGATCATCAGCTGCAATGCCTGTGTTTAAGGAGATCGCAGACTATTGTATAGCATCTCAATTTATACTGCCTGCAGAAATAAACAATATAGCATCTAAAGCGATAAATAAAACGATACGTGCTGGCGGGTATGCGACAGACTTAAGAACTATTCTTCATTTTAGTGGAGTAGGTTTTGATAATAATTGTATCAATGAGTGGGCGATACTCAATCCACAAAATGAACGCCTCGAACTATCTGGAAGTAATTTGAACACTTCTCATGTGCCTGATGTACGAGGCATGGGATTGAGAGATGCATTATTTATTTTAGAAAATAAAGGAATAAAGGTCAGGCTTCAGGGTCATGGCCGAGTAAAACAACAATCGATTACACCAGGCACCAAAGCGGATGGCCAGACGATCGAATTGACAATGGGTTGATCAATATGAAATGGAGTGCATTGATCCAAACCATAACGTTCTTTGAAAAAAAGGGAAACGCAGCGTTTGAAGTACAAGGAATAGATATCGATAGTCGAGCTATCCACCAAGACTTTGTATTCATAGCTGTAAAAGGCATATCTTCTGATGGCCATCATTACATAAATCAAGCTATCGAATCAGGGGCGAAAGCGGTCATATGTTCTTCTTATCCGGAGCGGTGTAATGAAAGTGTAGAATACATTCTGGTAGAGGATAGTGCTGTAACAGCTGGAGTATTAGCAGATGCATTTTATGATCATCCTTCTACCAAGTTACGATTGATAGGTGTCACAGGTACCAATGGAAAAACGACCACAGTTACGATGCTGTACCGATTAGTCAAAGCACTGGGATATAAGGCAGGCTTATTAAGTACAGTGCGAAACTATATCCATGACCAAGAAATCGCTGCTACCCATACTACACCAGATGTCATTCGCATTAACGCGTTGTTAGCACAGATGGTAGATGCAGGATGTGCCTATGCTTTTATGGAAGTGAGTTCACACGCCATGAAACAAAATAGGGTAGTAGGGTTACATTTTGCAGGAGGAGCATTCAGTAATCTCACACACGATCATCTGGATTACCATGGTAGTTTTAAAGACTATCTCGATTGCAAAAAAATGTTTTTTGATCAATTACCCAAAGATGCATTTGCAGTGACGAATGTGGATGATCGAAACGGAAATGTTATGGTTCAAAACACTGCCGCAGTAATCGTCCGATATGGTATGCGACAGCTTGCTGATGTAAAAGGCAAGATCAAAGCCAATACTTTACAAGGGCTTATTCTGGACATCAATGGCTTGGAAGTACATAGTAGATTAGTCGGTGCATTCAATGCATATAATTTTCTTGCGGTTTATACCACAGCATTACAGTTGGGATTTGATGCTACAGAAGTATTGACGGCTATGAGTGAGATCCTGCCCGTCGATGGACGATTTGATACTCTATATAATGCAGAAAA
>JAYSTG010000245.1:0-4385 GCA_043719965.1 Saprospiraceae bacterium
ATCCCGGACCTTATCATCTCTGCATTATAAATAAGGGTCAACTTCTCTTGACAAAAACATTTACCAAGTTATAGAGCAATGATTGGACTACCTATTAAACAGTTGGCGCCAATGGTGGTCATTCCATCATTCTTTTTTCTTGCGAGTATATCGATCCTGTTTAGTCAAAATATAAATTTACAATCCTCTAACCTTCCAATTCTGATCATCAATACCAATGGACAAACCATTTTAAATGAACCGAAGATCGTCGCTGACTTTGAAATCATTTACAATGGACCCGGCAAGTTGAATTTGTGGAACGACACCGCTAGACACTTTCGAGGCAAGATTGGTCTGGAACTCCGAGGTTCTTCTTCTCAAGATTTATCACCTAAAAAACCATTAGGCTTAGAAACCCGATTGGCAGATGGAGAGACGAATTTTAATGTCAGCCTTTTGGACATGCCTAAAGAAAACGATTGGGTATTATTGGCGCCCTACAGTGATAAGTCTTTGATTCGAGATGTATTGATTCATAGGATAGCGAGCGAGATTATGCCCTATACTTCCCGCACCCGCCTTTGCGAATTGGTCACTAATGGTCTGTACATGGGTGTCTATGTCTTAATGGAGAAAATAAAACGGGATAATAATCGTGTCAATATTCCCGCACTCACCCCGGATATTTCTAGTGGTGAATCGCTTACTGGCGGTTATATTCTTAAAATAGACAAAACTTCCGGTAGTACTCCTCAAGGTGGATTTAACTCAGACTATAATTCAGGTAGTATCATTCCAAGAAGAACATATTATCAATATGAAGAACCCGAAGCCAATGTGATCAACACAGCTCAAAAAAATTATATTCGTACGTTAATCAATAATTTTGAAGCTTCATTCTCTAAGCCGAATGTCTCCGATCCCAAAGAAGGATTTAGAAAATATGCCGATGTATCATCCATGATCGACTTTATGATTCTGAATGAATTGAGCAATAATGTGGATGGTTACAGATTGAGTACTTATATCTATAAAGAACCTGATAAAAAAAGCACTACTTTGAAATTTGGCCCTATTTGGGATTTTAATTTAGCATTTGGCAATGCAGACTATTGCCAAGGCGGTTCTTCAGAGGTCATGGCTTTTGATTTTGGGCTTCGATGTCCGAATGATGGATTTAGTGTACCATTTTATTGGCCCAAAGTATTTCAAGATACCTCCTTTGCCAAAAGTTTATTCAAACGATGGATGGGATTAAGACAAAATCTATTATCAGATTCCAAAGTCTTATTCCTCATAGACTCAATGTCAACTTTGTTGAATGAAGCCGCTCCCAGAAACTTTCAACGATGGCCTATACTCAGTAGTTATGTATGGCCCAATGCCTATGTAGGAGGATCTTATGCCAATGAAGTAAAATATCTCAAGGATTGGTTATTACGTAGGATGAAATATCTTGATGGTATTTTCTATCAAAATACATTGCCTAAATATTACCCTGAAAAATATTTTGAGCCCAAAGTATTTCCTAATCCTGCAATAGATCAACAAGACATCACATTTTCATATTATATCCATGATTATGATCGCATGCGATTAGATATCTTTGACATGGTAGGCCACCACTTGATTACTAAAAGAGATAATGACCATTTTAATGGCGCCAATCAATTAAAATCCATGATCGTCCAACTACCGCCTGGTTTATATTTTTACAAATTGTTCACAGGAGAAAGTACAGTTTTTAAAACAGGAAAGATCATCGTTAGATGAAGTAGACTGTGCTTAAATGTTAGCTACTTCTGTCCAAGGCAAAAGCTGTACTGATTCATCTATGACCTGATTTGTTCTGCCGGCATGGATTAATATTTTTTGAATCCCCTGCTTGAATTTGTTAATATAATTTAATCCTCGAAGGTGATCAGCATGGAATTTTCCTGCTGATTTAATTTCTATTGCCATTACTTGCCCTGCACGTTCCAGTATGAGATCTACTTCATTCTGGCTACTATCTCTATAGAAATACATTTGATCATTATACCCGTTATTGAATATATTTTTTCGTATTTCGCTCATCACCCAGTTTTCAAATATAGCTCCATAATGAGGGCTTTTCCTCAAAGCATGGACAGATGTAATGCCCAACATAAAACACAATAGTCCGGTATCATAGAAATATAACTTTGGGCTTTTGATGATTCGTTTATTGGGATTTGCATACCAGGGTTGAATCATAAATGCAATATAGCTATGATCTAAGAGGCCCAGCCATGCTTGAATAGTTTTAGTATCTACCCTGGTATTTCTGGATAATTCATCCCTATTTACCAACTGACTAGCTGTGTTAGCACACAATGATATAAATCGTTTGAAAGCGCCCAGATCTTTGATATTTCGCAACAATCGTACATCGCGTTGAATATAAGTACTGATATAGCTTTCTATCCATAAGGAAGGCAATAGTTGTTGATCCCAGATTTCAGGATAGCCACCGTAGAGCATCAATCGAGCCAAATCGTCCTCCAAAAGGTTAGCGCCCTTGATCTCATTGTAACTTAAAGGTAATAAGGTCAGATATCCCACCCTACCTGCCAGAGACTGAGATACTTTTTCAAACAACAAAAAATTATTTGATCCAGTAAGGATGTATTGTCCTCTGGAGGTATTCCGGTCCAACATTTCGTGCAGGTACCTGAATATATCCGGCGCTCGTTGTACTTCGTCTAATACGGCGCCATGCTTTATTTTTCCTAAAAACTTTTCTGGTGATTGTTCTACTTCAAACTGCAAAATCGGATTTTCAAAATTGAAATAAGGCTTGTTTTTAAACAGCAACTTACTTAATGTAGTTTTACCACTTTGTCGGGGTCCGGTGAGGCATAATGCTCTGAATTGGGTCAAGGCCAGTCTGGCCCTTGGAATAATGAGTCGATCAATCATGTTGTTTCCATTATGTACAAAATTACACATTTCTGGAGTTCGATTCCATTTTTTATATTTTTTGTCGTTTCTGGAGTTTGATTCCATTTTTTATATGTTATGTCATTTCTGGAATCTAATTCCATTTTTACATTTTTTGATTTTTTTGGACACCCCACCTATTTTACCGCCTTATGTACTTTATGGCATCCTTTTAAAAATATTAAAGCATAGCGTACGACCTATTTATTCAAAATCAATATTATATTGTAGGATCAAATGTTAGAAATAGATGCAAAGTTTTCAAATCAAAGAAAGTCCTACAGAATATGATGTGGTCATTATAGGGTCTGGAGCTGGTGGTGGCATGGCCACTTATATGCTAGGCAACGCTGGACTCAAAGTATGTCTATTGGAAGCCGGGCCTATGTATGACCCGAAAAAAGAGGTGCTTCAGTTTAAGTGGAATTGGGAATCTCCCCGTCGTGGTGCGAGCACAGCATTTAGAAATGGAGGTGATTTCGATGGCTGCTATGGTGGTTGGGAGTTAGAGGGCGAGCCTTATACTCAATTACCCGGATCCAAATTTGATTGGTTCAGAGCTCGTATGATGGGTGGAAGAACGAATCATTGGGGTCGAATATCATTGCGCTTTGGCCCTCGCGATTTTAAACATAGAAGTCATGATGGCTTAGGAGAAGATTGGCCTATAAGTTACGATGAAATCAAACCCTATTACGATCGCGTAGATCAGCTGCTCGGTGTATTTGGTACGAACGAAGGCTTGCCCAATGATCCCGATGGATTTTTTTTACCACCGCCTAAGCCAAGATTACATGAACTCTATATTAAAAATGGCGCAGAAAAGACTGGCGTCCATGTGATACCATCACGCTTGTCCATGTTGACAAAAAAGATCAATGACGACCGAGGAGTATGCGTGTATTGCCGACAATGCAACAGGGGCTGTCAATATTATGCAGATTTTGCATCATCATCTTGTCTGGTCATACCTGCATTAAAAAACAAAAATGTAGAATTGATATGCAATGCTATGGCTCGTGAAATCACCACCAACGCCAATGGGATAGCGACGGGAATTTCTTATGTGGATAAAACTACCATGCAGGAATATCATATCAAAACCCGATCGGTCGTATTAGCAGCTAGTGCCTGTGAGTCAGCTCGGTTATTATTGAATTCGAAATCAGCTGGACATTCGAATGGCTTGGCAAACTCCAGTAATATCGTCGGTAAATATCTGCATGACTCTACGGGTAAAAGTATGAGAGGCATACTACCTCACCTCCTGGATCACCCTCGATACAATGAAGATGGTGTTGGGGGCGCTCATATCTATTCTCCCTGGTGGCTGGATAATAAAAAATTGGATTTCCCAAGAGGCTATCATATTGAATATTCCGGTGGCATGAGTATGCCTTCCTATGGGTTCAATTGGGGTGTGGAGGATTACAATGGAAAAG
>JAYSTG010000246.1:0-1734 GCA_043719965.1 Saprospiraceae bacterium
CTCGAGGTGCATTGACTACACTGATATATTCAGGAAATACATTGATCTTGGCCGGATCACTTAAGTTGCTAAATCCTTCCATAGTATTGAGGAAGAGATTTTGAAAACCTTGAAAATCTTTATTGGCACATACACCGTGTATGCAGTAGATGTTTTGATCCTTTTGTATATAATAACTTAAGATCATAGGTTTATCTGCTTCGGCTGGAGCTTGCTGCCCTTGGGGTACTGTTTGAGTAGATAGTACTGTGACAGCACGATACCCATTGACTGTACGATTTTCTGTCCTGATCGGCGCTAAACTAAACTGTTTATTAGTATTGGCAATGACCTCATCAAAGGATGCGCCTTGACCGAGCGCGAGCAGCATTATTGCTTTGCCGCCTGGTTCTGCCATGACAAATTGTGAAGGCGAATTTTGAGTCTGCCATCCCGTAGGTACTGGAAATCGGAACCTTAACTGTGGATGATAGAAGACTCCAGATTCGACATAGCCTTCATTGGGGTCTTCACCATACATCAAGCCATGTATACGGCGGAGATATTCATCTCTATTGACCTTTAATGATGCTTTCTGGACTGTTTCTACAGCTTGGGCTTTTTCCGCTAGTTTATGTACTCTATTGAATCGATCACCGGGATCTGGGTGGGTACTCATAAAAGTGGGAATACGAGCTCCTGCCTTATCAGATAATTTGGAAAGTGTTCCAAAAAAATTGGCCATTTGATGAGCATCATATCCGATCTTAGTCGAGTATTCTACACCTAGCTCGTCAGATTGAGATTCATGGGCTCTGCTGAATGTTAATAATAGCAGTTGAGCGCCTTGCATGATGGATTCTGCAAATTGAGCAGCGGCTGGAGAAGCGACCACCAGAGCTATCACTCCTACTTGAGTCAGGAGATTATCTTTGGCTTGAGCATTGGCATGACGAGCCGTGATATGACCTATCTCATGACCCAGGACCCCAGCGAACTCGGCTTCATTATTGAAATGTGCCATGATCCCTCTGGTGAAATATACATATCCACCTGGTACTGCAAAGGCATTGACTATCGGTGAGCTAATGACTTGAAAAGTAAAGCCATGATCTGGTCTATGGCTGACTTTGGCCATTTCCTGACCCTTCTCATTGATAAAAGCTTGCAGTGCAGGATCTTCGTATTTACCGAATTCTGCCAGCACTTGGGGATTACTTTCTTGACCCATTTGTTTTTCCTGGGCTTCTGACATCATGCTAAGTTGTCTTTTTCCTGTCACGGGATTGCGAGCACATTGATAAAACAAAAGAGACAGGATGAGAGCCGTTAAGCTGAGATTTAATCTTTTCATGCTTTAAGTATTTTGATACGTAGTAATTTTAAACGAATTTTAAAGTTAATTTATTGAACAAAGATGCAAACAAATCTGAAATCCTATTTTCAGGTTGTTTTATTAGTATAATTTAATGGAAATTTGGAGAGATCAAAGGTAATAAAATCAATTGTGATTCATTAGTTTTCCGCTTTGAAATTGTTTCTTTTTAAAAATGTAGCTACCAAAATAACTTGTATAATCAACTCTGTTTATATTAAGCCCGTAAAATTTGAAGCAACGCTAAAACTTTAAAACTCTACCTTTATGCAATCGTCTATTAGAACAAAGCAGAATCCTTATGCGGCCGTACTTATATCTTACTTCTTGTTTTGTCTTTTGTTTCTTATTATATAGTCATTCTGCCCACTCCCAACTGC
>JAYSTG010000247.1:0-1733 GCA_043719965.1 Saprospiraceae bacterium
AAGATTGCATTTGGTTTGATCATAGTCTGTACGGTACAATTAGCCTTAGCACAGATTCCAAAAATAGATACCAGTAAGTATCCTCCAATCTTGACATTGACTACAACACATGATCACGACAATATGAAGCAACAACTGGGTATAAAAAAACTCAGACCAGGACCGAGTGGCAATGAAGCAGCGCCCAATCATGCTAATTATGATGAATCCGTAGCAAACCCATGTCCACAATTGCCAAATGTGCTGATAACCAAATCCGGTAGAACAGTGAATTCCTCAGAGATCTGGTGGAAAGAGCGTCGGCCTGAACTGATCGAAGCTTTTGAAAAAGAAGTATATGGTCGAATACCAAATCATGTACCGAGAGTAACCTGGATAGTAAAAATCATAGACAAAGAGTTTGTCGGGCGCACACCAGTCCTGGCAAAACAATTAGTCGGGCATGTGGATAATAGTGCATACCCATTGATTCAAGTGGAGATCGATATGATCTTGGTGGTTCCTACAAATGTAAAAGGGCCCGTACCCGTACTGATGATGTTTGGTCGACCTTCGTTTCCTTCGCCAATACAACCCTCACCAGAGCATATGGAAAAATTGAATGCAGCATTTAAAGACATGATGATTAAAAGCAATCCTGAGGTTAAAGCAATATTTGACCTCTATCCTGCTTATACTCCGATCACACGATTGCCAGCTCCTAATTTTTTTGCACCTCCTCCATCAGGTGATCTTCCCTCTACAGAACAATTACTAACTGCAGGATGGGGCTATGCAACGATAGATCCTGCAAGCATACAAGCTGATCATGGATCTGGTCTCACGAGAGGAATTATAGGATTGACCAATAAGGGTCAATATCGTAAACCAGATGATTGGGGATCGTTGCGTGCATGGGCATGGGGCGCTGCTCGAGCGCTTGATTATCTGGAGACCGATACCTTAGTAGATGCTAAGAAAGTGGGTATAGAAGGAGTCTCAAGATATGGTAAGGCAGCCTTGGTTACACTTGCATTTGAACCTCGATTTTCAGTAGGATTGATCGGGTCTTCAGGTAAGGGAGGAGTAGCTCTGCATCGTCGTGTATATGGTGAAGCGGTGGAGAATCTTACAGGCAGCGGCGAATATCATTGGATGGCAGGTAATTATTTGAAATATGGTACAGCAGAGTCAACCTTTGGAACCAAGTCAGGATGTGATCTATCGGTAGATGCTCACGAACTCCTAGCGCTTTGTGCACCTCGACCTGCCTTTGTGAGCTATGGTATTCCGGAAAAAGGTGATTCAAAATGGCTCGATCAAAAAGGAAGTTATATGGCCACCATTGCAGCAGGCACTGTTTATAAACTGTTAGGTGTCCGGGATCTCGGCGTATCCAATGATTATCAAAAGGAAGTAATGCCACCTATGCTTACGGATATGCTCGATGGTCAGCTCGCCTGGAGACAACATGATGGCGGTCACACCGATGGCCCTAATATAAAATATTTTATTCCTTGGGCCGGCAAGAATTTGAAGTATGAAAAAAAAGCAATGCAGTAATTTCAACCCAGAAAAAACTAATGAACAATATCAATTTTTAAGCTAAGGATGACCTCATTCTTATAACTTTATGTATAGGCCACAGTAACAAGAAGCATTGCAGTGTTTATTTCAGGCAGAATACAAATTGACTAAGAGTCAATAGAATGGTTGTACTTTACTTTTAATTTATAATCAGCTCCATGAAAAAA
>JAYSTG010000248.1:0-4377 GCA_043719965.1 Saprospiraceae bacterium
ACGATTAAAGATAATTGCCTGCTCATGGCATATGTCCACGTAGCCCATGATTGTTTTTTAGAAGAAAATGTAATCCTGGCGAATAATGTCACCTTAGCCGGACATATCCATATCGGTAAATATGCCATCTTGGGAGGGTTGACTGCTGTCCATCAATTTGTAAAAATCGGTGAACATGCCATGATTGGTGGTGGCTCTTTAGTACGAAAAGATATCCCACCCTATTTAAAAGCTGCCCGCGAACCTATCTCCTATGCCGGCATCAACAGTGTAGGGTTAAAAAGAAGAGGATTTTCTCTAGAGTCTATTAAGATCATCCAAGATATATATCGCATTCTCTTTGTAAGAGGCTATAATACTTCTCAGGCTATGGAATTGATCGAAAAGTCTATCCCTGAAACTATTGAAAAATCTAAAATCCTTACCTTCATACGATCATCCGAACGAGGAATTATGAAAGGATTCCGACAGATCAATACGAATGGAAATAAAGATTGATCGTTTAGGTAAGCGATATCAACATGGTTGGGTATTTAAAGAGCTTTCTTTTACTTTTCTGCAGGACAAAGTGTATGGCATATCTGGCCGCAATGGAAGCGGCAAATCTACTTTTTTAAAAATAATCTCTGGACTATTATCGCCTTCATCCGGTAGTGTAGGTTACCGACACCATGACAAGGCGGTATTGCGAGAATCCATCTATACTCAAGTGAGTGTAGCAGCGCCTTATACTGATCTCATAGAGGAGTACTCGTTGAATGAAATGATTGCATTTCATCTTCGTTTTAAACCTTCTTTTCTTTTACCTAAAGTTCAAGATTGGATAGATATGCTCGATCTTGGTCATGCAGGGTCCAGACCTCTGATCCAGTTTTCTTCAGGAATGAAACAACGAGTCAAGCTTGGTCTGGCCATGTATTCTACTTCTTCTATCCTATTACTTGATGAACCTACTTCAAATCTGGATAATGCAGCCAAATCCTGGTTGTTCGATCACTTAAAAAACAATGTGACTGGAAAAGTAGTATTGATTGCCTCTAATGAACTGTCAGATTTTAGTCTGTGCTCGGAGATGCTCCATTTACATTAAGGCCATCTTTTAATTTTTGCATTTCAGCTTTTAGTCCGAGCAGTTTATGAAGCACAGTTTGTTTTTGCTTCAATAAGTCTTTGTTTTGGCGAATTTCATTCTTAGCTCCTTCTATAGTAAATCCTCTATTTTTGACTAAGTCAAAAATGAGCTGCAATTGATCTATATTTTCTTTGGTAAACCTACGATCCCCTTTGCTGTTTTTATGAGGCTTTAATGTGGTAAATTCAGTCTCCCAATACCGTATTAGCGACTTGGACTCCCCAAACATATCAGATATCTCACCGATACTATAGTACAGCTTCTCGTCTTTCAGCACAGATAACATGAATCTCAGGTATTAAACGGGCTTTACACCGATTTATGGTGCAAAGATACGCCTAAGGTAAGAAAAATTCCCATATCATGCAATTCGCAGCCTCGAAGCTTATCGACTCAGGGTTAAAGCATTAGGAGCTAAAGCAATACTTTAAGAGGAATCTAGGTGACTACGGAGTTTCGATAATTCGAAATACTCTTCTCTCTGATTAAAGCTCATAATTAGGCTTGAACCGATCATCACGCGCTCCGTAGAAGGTATTGATATGATATACCACCGACTCTACATCGTCCGTGATATGAAATAAGTCCATATCTCCTGGACTGATATAGTGATATTCTTCATCTACAGATTCTACTAACCACTTTCGAAGGCCTTCCCAATATTTAGTACCAAATAATATGATCGGGACTCTGGAGATTTTTAAGATCAAGGACATACGTGGATTTTCCAGGTTGTATGGTGTATTTATTAACCACACGCCCTAGTTGATCGATCAATCTAATATCTTTTACTTATTTAGTAGAATAGCCATCCAAAGTAATTGACATCTGGTTTCGACTTTAATTACTATTGTCAGCAGATTAAAGGTTGTAATATGTAAATCGACCATACCATCTTTGAAGAAAGTTTAAAAACCATACCAACCTATTCGGATTAGATTTCGTTGTATAATGGTTGATATCAATTATTATTTATGATATAGTTCTGCATCCATCAGATAATTATATAATCTAGATAAAACATGAACTACTACAATGGCAAAAATATTTTCAAAAATTAACGTATGTTAAATAATATGACAACAACAATATTTAAGAAAACATGAGCGTTTCATCTAAGTTAGATGTATTAAAAGTTTTATTAATGCTTCCTTAGAATTATTTATTTATAAAATTTATAAACTTATAATTTTTTAATCATGAAATCTAGCTTTTTAAAGAGAGTATGGTCTAAGTTTCCACGAATCAGTTTAGTCACTCTACTATTTGTATTAAGTATTGACTATCATCTAGAAGCCCAAACTTTTAAAATAGATACTGCAGAATTGAATACAGAACAAAAATTGATTTTTTCCAAAATTATTGCTCCTCCCTGGGTGAAGTCTTTCCAATTGATAAGATCGGATATACTTCTTGCGGATAATCCAAAATCAATTAGTATCGATCTTCCAGGGGAAATTCAAAAAATAACAGCGCATCAAAAAAACCTGGAAGTAAACATAGGAAAGTACCATTTTAAAGGCAGTTTTTCAATTAATGGAAAACCCAATGATGCCAATACTATAGAACTAATGGATGATGGTGATGGAATCTATGGCTACATAACTGTGGATGGTGGATATTATTCTATTGACCTCATGGATAAAGGAAAATCCTTAGTCACTCAACACGATATATCAAAATATCCTGCAGATAACTGTCAAGACCAAGCTAAAGTGCCCATTGGAAAAAAAGAACTCTTAGAAATTCGAACAGGCCCCAATACAGCCAACTGTAGAGTAAAAGCTCTTATCATCCATACCCAAGGTGCAACGAATGTAGTCAATCCCACAACTACTGGCAATACAGGCATAGCACAAACTAATACCGGATTTGCTAATGGCGGTATTGCCGGAAGATGTTTTAGTGCAGGTAGCTATTTGGTTAATATTGCTGACCCTGGCAACTTTCAGTTTGGTCAAACTGATGATTATATTAATACAACAGTATTAACCAATGCTCAAATAAACACACTTAGAACGCAGTATAATCCGGATATAATAGTTTTATTAGCTAATTGGGCCAATCCAGTCAATCTTGGGGGTGGAGTTACAGCAAATTTATTCGGTTTTATTGCCACTACCGGGTTTAATAATCCTGCAGTACCAGTAGCCGTGATAAGGGCCCCAGATGCAATAGGTGGCCGGTTTACCCTGGCACACGAAATAGCTCATTTATTCAATGCCAGACATGATAATGATAATGTTGCTCCTCCAGGCAGAGGTTTTATATTTAATCAGGGAGGTCAGGTCAGACGAACTATCATGGCTGCTTTACCAGTTGGCCAGGTGAGAATACAATTTTTTTCAGATCCAGGCAGCACATTTAATGGTGTTGCTGCAGGTACTAATACGAATGACAACAGCAACAATATTAATAATACCTTATGTGGCATAGCTAACTGGACCAATAGTTATGACTTAAGCATTAGTGCGCCTAGTACGGCCACTACTGGTCAGTCAATTTCCGTTAATACCAATATTTTTGTAAATACTTATCCGGTGACTTTAGACTGGTATGCCGGAACAAATTCTTCTTTTCAGCCCTTTGTATTGACACAACAAGCCACAGCAGCCAACCCCAATCCAAGTTATAATTTTACTTTCCCCAATATCCCCTCGGGTTCATTTTATTATGTTAAATGTATCATGACACCTCCTGGTGGCTTGCCTACTATTGCGAAATTGGTTTCCATACAAAAAATAGGGATTGAGCCAATAGTGCAGAACCGCTCTAACTTGGGTCAATTAAATATTTTCCCAAATCCCATAAAAAAAGGTGCCGTACTTTCATTTAAAGTCGATGGTGATGTTATAAAAAACGAATACCTCGAAATTCTGCTGTTGAATAGTTTAGGTCAAACCGTTTTAACAATGAAATCCTTAAGCCAAAACGTACTTAAGATCCCTACATCTAA
Source organism: Saprospiraceae bacterium (assembly GCA_043719965.1). Taxonomy (GTDB): domain Bacteria; phylum Bacteroidota; class Bacteroidia; order Chitinophagales; family Saprospiraceae; genus JADJLQ01. The sequence goes on from JAYSTG010000248.1 coordinate 4,089, forward strand.
TCTGAATGAAGGGATTTATTATTTAAAGACACCATTTGATACTAAAAAAATTCAAATCATAGATTAAATATAATTAAGGCACCAATAATCCTTTATTGGTGCCTTAATTAAAATAAAAAAACACCTATGAATAAATATTTTATTTTTTTACTTCTATTTTTTGTATACTCCTGCACCTACGAGAAACTAAACCCCCGGATATTTAATTTAGTACCTGTAGTAATCAATGGGTATCAAACAATAGGAACCATTCAAAATGTTAAGGTGCCCTATTGTAAAAATGATGAAT
>JAYSTG010000249.1:0-12635 GCA_043719965.1 Saprospiraceae bacterium
TTCGCCATAAACGTATTCGGTAACTTTCCCCTCTGGAAATTTTTTACCACCAATTGCAGCAATTGCAGGCATCGCTATATTTCTCCAAAAGAAAACACCAAATTTATCTCTAATCGATAATTTTGATACTTGATTTATTGAGTTTGGTAAGCTCAAGGATTTTTCGTTCATCGATATTAATTTTTTCGTCATGGGGATATTCCGGTACCCAGGTTTTGTAAAGGTCTTTTAGTCCATGCTCAAATTTCGTCAGCCAATCCCGTTGTAACTTAAACTCGGTAGAATCAAATCGGGTCGGCACCGGTAAGATCTTTAATGCATACCGATCATAGATGATAGACTTTTGTGCTTTGATTGCTCGCTGAGCAATGTTCAAGGTACCTTGGTAGCCCTGATCCGTCGCAGTGAATAACATCACCAGTGTATCGGGCATCTGTATAGTGCATACTCCGCTACTATCGGTGAGTCCTGTACGACTATCGATGAGTACGATATCATAATGACTGATCCAATACTCACGCATTTCTTCCAGGTATTCACCACCACGGGATTCCTCATAAAAACTTCCATAATCCAATGCTCTGACGCTGCGGATGTATCCATCGTCTCTGCGGCCTGCAGTGAGGATATCGATCGTGGGTACTTTGCTTTCGGATTTATTTTTAATCGGAATTTTACTTATGAAATTGGGCCATACTATTTTGTGACTATCAAATTGAGGCTCATTTTTTCTTTTTAATAATAAAACGATAAGCCCCTCCTTCTTGCGTATATCATTGATCAGCGATTCATTGTTTTCACGAAAATAATTTTCCAACCCAGGTGCTTCCAGGTCCCAATCGATCAACAATACTTTTTTACCCCAGATAGCTAGTAGAGCTGCCCACATTGGCCATTGCCATCGTGCGACCTACTCCGCCTTTGTAAGAATAAAATGTATATACTTTGCCTGCCATGATTATAAGGTGGGTTGGGCTTGAATTAAAGCTTTGAGACCTACAGTAGCTTTATCTCCATTCAGCCATTCAGATTTTTCAAATTCCGGCAACCATTTCGGAGCATGTTTGATCATTGTGGCTGCAGTTTTTGCATCATTTTCAATTTTTCCTTGCATTTCTAAATACAAATCCGAATTTCTAAATGCTTCACCTACTTTATTAAACCGTGAATAATCTAGTAATTGAATACGATCAATAAAATCTGGGAAGGCCTCCAAGGGACCCTGTTTGACAAAAGGAACTATTACTGCATATTCCACCGATAGGATTTTTTTCTCTCACAATTCCTTCTGTCTTTTATACATAGCATTGAATTCTTTCATGCACCATTCCGACCCAAAATAGGAAGGTGATAGAATGGCGACCATACATTTTGATTTTGATAATGCTGTAGCTAAATATTCAGGCCGATCTACTCCAGCTGGGATTTCTACTGTATCTATAAATATATTGGGTTTGCCTCCTGTTGCTTCTTCTAATTGTTACTCAATCAATGGACGGAATATATCATGAATCCATTCTTCCCGGATTTTACCTCTTTTATAAGATAAAAAAACATCGTATTCGTACCCCATACCCATTAATTTAAAGTGGCTAGCTTAAAATAGGTGTAAGCAAGTGTTAAAATGTCGGAGCAATCTGTATTGAAATAGAAGATGAAGGCACAAGTCATGCTTTGGAATCGACACCTATATTCAATTCGTGATCATTGCTATATGCAACATTAACCCTCCTATGGTATTCGAGTCAGCATCATGCAAATAATCTAACTCTTCAATCGAAAATTTTTTAGTCAATTTGACTACGTAGTTTGATAACCAATCCAGCATAGAAACCAAAGACCCTATCTGCGGTGTATAATCTTGTTTCGGACAGATGAGGTTGATGTGATCTCCTATTGTTTTGGGTTTAGTATTGTCAAACCTGGGAAAAATCAAGACACCTACTGACATAGCGGCAAGGCCTTTGGAATGTTGAAGGAATGATCTGCGGGATGGATTGTCTTTCATCTTCTTAAATGTAAATGTTTATGACTACTAAATTATTATACAATTTCTGAAGCGTAAGCAAGACCTTTATCGAAGTTGCCTAGTATTTCATTTCATGTTTAGATACCAAGTTATAGATAGGCTGCATTTCTTCCATTTTTGAAAGCTCTACTTTTATCTTCCACCTTTCAAGTTCTTGCTCGAGTCTAAATCTTGGTTTTCCAATGTTTTTCATATCATGGTGATTGGATAAGAGTGGTTATAAATAAAGGCGTAGTAAGGCGAAAGTAGAAAAATTAATTTTTATTTATATGCTGAAGATCAAAACAATACATGTTAGTAAAATATATATAGGTATTTAATTATTATAGTATAGAATTTTTTCCATGGAAATTACATTGATAAAATATGAGCTAGTAATGCTAGCCCATTCCCCAAAATTGGTAAACCACCTTTGCATACAGGTCTTTAATGCAGCTAAAACTGATTTTGAAGAAATAAAATTCTTTGAGACCGACTTATGGAATGCTGAGGCGGAAAAGTTACTTTTATTTAAGATTCAGGAGATATTTACCATTACCAGGGGTAATTGTAAATCTTTTGAAATAAAGATAAATATGGAAGTTTTTGATGTGCGGACAGCCTTCTATCTAATAAATAAAAAAAATTCAGGCAAAGTTGAAATTCACAATCAAAAATTAAGCATTCGAGAGATTGAAGTTCTTGGTTTAATCATGCAGGGACTGACGAATGTAGAAATAGCGGAGAAACTCTTTATCAGTTATGAAACGGTTAAAACGCATCGTAAACATATTTTGGAAAAGACCCACGCAAAGAATACAGCAGCATTAATCAATTATTATCATCAAACATTTTTCGAGAAATAATCTTATTATTTCAAAATCCCCCTTTCGGGTGATTGGCCTCGGCACTGTTCACATCTTACTTTTACAAAAATATAATTTATCAATCCTTTAATTATGGAAAGAGTAAGTAATAATGGAGCTTACGGAGAATTAAATCAATACGAAACCCCGTTTGCTGATATCCCGGTAATGAAAGAACAAACAGATTCTTTGAGTTCCTCAGAAGGCTATTCGGCTGAATATTTTCAGGAAGTGGATAGTCCATTTTCAAGAACCTATGAAGCCATAGCGACGAATAATGACCTGACCCCGGCTGGTGAGGAATTTGTTGACTTTTTAGGCGAATTGGAGGATTCAGAATTCAAGGAATCCTTATATGAGTTGGCAGATGAGGTGGAAGATACTTGGAGAAGTAAAGTATCCAATGAGATCGCCATGGGACCTGGATATATACCATTTGCTACGCAACAGGCTAGAGAATATTTTTCTCCCTTGATCAAGGAACTAGAAAGCATGATCGATAAAACCTCACAACATTTTTCTGGAAATAACCTGGCCGATCATTCAGAAACGGAGGTAGACACTTTCTTTGAAACCATAGAGTTTAATCACAACCAGTTTTCACCAGCACAGGAACAATTCTTTGGCAAAATATTTAAAAAGGTAAAATCTGTCGTAAAAAAAGGAATTGATCTGGCTAAAAAAGGAGTCAGTGTGGTTGGAAAATTTTTACCTAGTCATATCATACTCAATAAATTGAAAGGACTTCTAAAACCATTGTTGGATAAAGTATTAAAATTTGCTATTGGCAAATTACCCAAAAACCTTCAGCCTTTCGCACACACGTTCGCCAAAAAGTTTTTAAAATTGGAAACTTCTGATGGAGAATCTTTTATACAAAATGAGGATGGTTTAGGTGCGATTCAAACTGAATTGGATAATACAATTGCTCAATTGGTTTTCTCACCCACGGAAACTGAAGCGGACAATGCGATCTCGAATTATGAAACTTCTTTTGAGAGCATTGAAAGGTTGAATAACTACGAAGTGGGTTTGGATACCACCAATGCACTTTCACTAGATGCAGCCCGACAACAATTTATAAATGAATTAAAAAGTCTTCAACCTGGTGAAAGCCCGGCACCGGCTATAGAGCGATTTTTACCTGTAGCTATAATGGCAATAAAACCTATCATAAAAATGGCCATTAAAATAATCGGCAGGCCCAAAATAATCAATTTCCTGGCCGGTCTATTAAGTAAACTGGTTAGCAAATATGTTCCGGAAAACGTAGCCAAACCACTTGCAGCCGGCATCATAGATGTAGGTCTCAAAATAATAGGATTTGAAGTCCACGAAACAGGAAAGTCTGATTTAGCGTACGAGGCCATTGCGACTACTATTGAAGAAACTATCGAAAATCTAGAGGACATCAATGAAACTGAATTTAATGACAATGAAGCGTTAACAATGCACCTTCTGGAGGCTTTCGAACAAGCTGCTGCCAATAATTTTCCACCACAATACATCAAAGAAGAATTAAGGCCGACAAAACAAAAAGCTACCTGGATCAATTTGCCTAAAAGTACTCCTGTAAAATTCTATAAAAAGTTTACACATGTATACGATATTACTATAGATGCACAGACATCCAATAGTGTAAAGATCTTTAGAGGGCTTCCGTTGGCTAATTTTTTAAGAGATAAATATGGTCTGGATCCATCCAAGCCAATTAAAGCAAAAGTGCATATCTATGAGGCTAAACTGAATTCCAGATTAAGTCTCATCAGCAAGTTTGAAAATTTACCGGGCCTGAATGGAAGACAACCCAAAGCCTGGATACAATTACTTCCTTTGACTAAACAAGCTTCTAACCTTTTATTAAAAGAACCCTCTTTAGGGAAAGATATAGCTTCAAAACATTTGGCTACACGATTTAAAACCTTGCCTGGGCAGCGATTTTATTTTCTTGAAATAGATGGAGCGAGATTGCGAATACCCATGGTCAATCGATCCAGGCATAAACATAACGATAATGGATCACCTCATTCATCCATAGAAAGCCGATCTGCAGATATACAGGCAGTAATCAATTTTATCAAATCCGAAATTCAACTCAATTATTACTTTAGTGAAGAAGATGCAAAAACCATTGTTGAAAAATTAAACGGCAATGATTTTATTGGTTCCGCAATCACGATCAGGCAGTCGATAAAAAAAGTACTTCATGAAATCTTAATTCAAAATATTTCCAGCAAAGTTAAAATCATTCACGAAGCAATTCCTGAGTTATATTTTGAAAGTTCCCAAGATCAGGAAGAAGAGTTTTCTATAGGCTCGGCCCTAGGGAAATTCACAGGTAAAAAATTGATTGCGGGGATTATAGAAAAACTTATAGGAAAGATATCCTCGGTGGCATACGATGCTGTAGTCAATTTCTTTAAAACCCGTGCGGCTGAATTTAAACAAGCCCAAGCCCAGCCTCAGGATGGGGTCACGGTAAAATTGATTTGGAAAAACGTTCAGGGCATGTCCGCTATAAGAGCAATCATTAATGCTATCAAAGGAAAATTATCCATTGGCAATCTATCGGATCTGACTATTCCAAATTTTACAGCCCCTGAAATTAAAATTGAAGCAGACAAACAATTTAGTTAAGATTATAATACAATGTTGGTTATTTCTTCGACATATTATTCACTTTTACGCCAGGTCAATCACTGGCTTCAAGCGGCAACCCGATTGGCTAACTTGGATAATCTTGCTTCAGGTAATGCATGGCATGGCATAGATCATAAAATGGGCGTTACTCTGAAAGAATCATTAAAGAAAAGCATCGATGAAGTATTAGTCCTTGCTCATAGTTTAAATAAACAGCTTGAGAATTCTCAGGAATCAGACAACCTAAGGAATATTAAAAAAGGATTGTTACACCTACGAGCCAGGTATCTAAAAGCCGAAGAAACGATTCATTTTTACACCATTGCGGTTAATTCACGCACTACAGCAGGTTTAGCTTCTCTACTCAGAGCCTGTGATACGTTATGCGTAAAAAGTATGCAAGCTTTATTGCAACCTCTCGGGAAAGAAACTCCTCAGGTTTTGACTTATATTGATAAGGGAGTAGGTGCCTCTATCCTGAAAGCAGGATTGAGATTATGGGATGGTAAAATAAGTCCGGTAGCGGCTATCAAAATCACCCAACACAACCTTTATCGGCCTACTGCCATCATCCATGAAACCGGCCATCAAATAGCTCATATTCTGGATTGGAATGATGAGCTAGTTGCAACTTTTACTTCTGAATTAAATAATCATACAAAAGTGGTGGGAGCTGCATTTTCTAGTTGGTCCAGTGAAATAGCAGCAGATGCCTTTGCTTTCGTACATACAGGATATGCTGCAGTAGCTGCTCTGCACGATGTAGTGAGCGGTACACCTCAGTCTGTATTGGCCTATCATCAACATGACCCTCATCCTATATCCTACATCCGGGTATTGATGAATATCGAAATGTGCAAGCAATTTTTTGGCCCAGGCCCCTGGGATGATCTCGAAGAATCTTTTAAAAATGATTATGATATTAAACTAGTGGATTTTCCATCTATCGGTTTGATCAAAATGTGCTCTGATGCATTACCTGATGTAGTGCGTCTTTTATTAAAAAAACCATACAGGGCATTTGATAATAAACCACTGGCACAAATCATTTCTCCGGAAAAAGTAAGTCCTAAAGAATTGGAAAAGCTGGAATACCTGGCAGGTTCGGCTTTGTTTACTTCTCATGCCTGGATCTGGAAAGAGTGTATTCGATTGCTTGCATTGAATGGATATAAAATTGGAACAGGAAAGGGTGATTTGATGGGATTGTATAAACAACAGGAGGAATGGATGACGAAATTGGGATTTGCTGTGGATTTAAATTAATAAAAGTTAAAATTTAAACAATATGAATAAAATAGATTCTTTAAAAAATGACATTACACTTTTAGAAACCTGTGTCAATGGTTTATCGGCTGAAATCACAGCTTTAGATAGCCTTAAAACTCGTGATCATAAATTAATTTCTAATAAGATCAAAGATAAAGATGATACTGAAAAATTGCTTGAAGTAAAAAAAATAGAACTTGAATCTGAGGAGTATAAAGAAAAAAATAAACCTAAACCTATTGTAATCGAATCGGATGAAAAATTGTTTAATAGGAAAGACAATAGTTATACAGTTTCACGTAACAGTTATATTAAACCTGTAGACAATTAAAATCAGAAAAAGCATATTTAATTTATAAAAATACTTATTATGGACTTCATTGATCATCTCATTTATACAACTAATACAGCTAACGTAAGAGGTAATTTCCCTCCTATATTAAGTGATAATGCAAGGACGATACCTGCGATTCCAGTGATACCTGGTATTCCAGGGAGAAACGAAATCCCTATAGTATTGCCAGCAGCTTTGCCGGCACTGCCAAATAATATATCATCTTATCCACTAAATGTCAGAGAAAATTATATTTTCTACGATGACTTGTCCGTGATTGATAATGCTATTCAAAAGCATTGGTTTGATATAACAAATGGCCCAATCAATTTATTTAATTTATTTAACCCGATTGACCCCCCACCTTATCATTTGATTTACTCATACTTACTTGAGAATTCTAGAATTACACAAATAATTGAGCGCTTGATCTATTTGTATCAACATGATGAAATTATTGGAATTGTTAGTGCTAATGATCCTATACAACAACGAGCATTCCAATGGATTATCAATACTGAGAACTTGTTTTTTAAAACGTTGAAGAATTCAAGCTATAGAAATATATCCGGTAATCTTCGTCCCAATAATGAAGCAAACCGAAGAAACGCTTATTATCGAATGTTCGGGATGGATTTGGCCTTCGGTGACCCTAATAATTCCGGAAGTTCTGACTATACTTACTACAAATCAAAAACTGCAAATAAGGAATTTATTCTCTTGTTTGAACAATTCCTGTCAGAAATATGGCAGGCTTATATAAATGCACAAAATACTAGCGGGGCTAATACAACTGACTACCAGCGAATAATAGATATGGCAATGAAACTTAGACAAATGTTAATGTCCAGAAGAGGTGGCAATGGGAATATCGATTTGCAGAACTATCGATTTATGAATTTATCAAAAGAAGAATATTCTTCAGTTGGATTTATGTCTTGGCTACTGTTTATTGTCTCTTATGATAGTCCTTTAGTCAATTTCCTTGGATGTCAGGCGAACACAGCATCTGAGCGATTAGGAAATATCGGTAAAAAGGTAGGTATTGAAGCGCATAAAAAAACACAATCATTATTTGATATGGCCTCCCCTATGGCAACGGTCCTTCGCCAAATTGAGTTTGGGACTTTTGAATTGATCGCACCTGCAGTATGGATTCGAAGAGTAATTGAAAGCCAAACCATATTAGGAGCCCCATTGGCTAGCCCTGCTCAAAGGGCTGCATTAATTGACCTACTTCTTGTTATCAATAATTGGGAAAAAGCCACTGGGCATAAGATCAAAAATCCTGAAGGGAATATCACAGGCACCGTAAGAATTCAACCTAATGGAGTGAAAGCACAACCTGTTATAAATTAAAAAAATAATGTGAGTTTATGTCATTGGAAAAGGGAAATGGTAAACACTCTATATAACATGACATAATTAAATGATCAGTAGTGAAGAACCAATCTAGATTCAAAATTATTTTGATATGCATTCACCATTTACAAATTATAATCACGAAATAATTGATGAAATTAATTACGAGGCTTCGATAATTCCGGTTGACAATTTCGAAGACTTATCAACCAATTTGGATAGCGCTGATTTTTACGGGCAGATCCAATTAAACCGTGCAGATGTCAGTAATCAAATTCCACGATTAACCAATAATGAATTTTCAAGTTCAAATTGGTACCAATACATTTCAAAGCCAACATGGCTTGGCGTTAAAATTAACGATGGGGTTCATGTCTTATTGCATCGCAAATTGCAGGTAGTTGAGACTTGGCTTTTGTCACAGCCTCAATATAAAGGAATGAATTCGTTTACACTGGGGAGAGCTCTTGGCTTTAACGATAAAACTCGATTCAGTGGAGCGAGACTTTCAAAAGACAAACAAGCAATGCATGGGTTTGGGCTTGCACTTGATATTAATGTTATTGGAAATCCATGGATAGGTGCAGGCTGGATTAAATACGACAAATTACTTCTTCAAGAAAGGTATCGTATGATTCAGACATTACGAAATGCGTCAGGAGATCAATCATTACCAGGCAAAAACATCTTTGAATATCTAAGTACAATTGCTCAATCAAATGGTTATGACACTTCTACTGCTTATAATACACTCAAACAACGTAATGATCAATTTATTTCCTATATTAATAATATTCCGTCAGAACTTAGTTATTGGAAAAACTCTCAATCTTTTAAAAACAGAAACCCTTTAAATGGTTTTCTGAATCTCCATCCTGATTTAGTTTATGCGCTTAGACAAATAGCCGGATTAGCTTGGGGAGCAATTGATTTCGGGCTTAAAGCAAGTGGTGACATAATGCATTTCGATTTAAGAACGATCGGTGTCGGAAAATTTCTTTGTCAAAAAATAGGTGGTTTTGTTCCAAAAACTGGACACCCTTCTCTTAAGAATGAAATTATTTCTAATAAAATAAATAAGGAGCAATTAGATAATCTTGAAATGGCTGTTGATTTAGAATTTCATGAGGCAATTGAAGAAACAGAGTGGGAGTTAAATACCAATGAATTTGAAGAGTATGAATCAGAACTATATGAGGAGAATGAAAAAGAAGATGAAGCGGAAGAGATTTATAACGATGAAAATTCAGAAGAATTTGAATATGAAAATCTTTATCATGATTTAGTGCCAACTAATACATTATCAGATGTTCGTAGAAGAATAGACGAATATTTTGATTTATCGAATGTAGATTATACGCTCAAAGATGGAACCATTGTTAAAGCCAGATCTCAATTTCGTTATGCACGTAAAGGGCAAAGCCTCCTTCCAGAGGGAGCAAAGGCATTAATAAAAAAGACTTTGAGAACTACAAAAGTGGGGAAAGCATTTGTAGAAGATCAAAAGTTAGCTATTCATTATGCGGCTTATGGCAGACCACATTTAGAGGATATAAAAAAAATTACCCAAGTTTTAATTGATATTGGCGAATTGGATAAATTGCGGATAACTTTACCTGATTTGTCAAATGAACAATTAATTCGCAAATTACAACGCACGTTTGGGATAGGCATAGATTGTGCAGGGTATGTACAGTTAGCCTATCTATATGCCTATACTGGTAGTGATGATGATCCTAAATCCAAGAGAATTAAACTGGGTCTTCATGAAAAACGGGGTTATGAGAATTTGAGAGGACTAAAATCCAACCATTTTAAAAAATTAAATTTTCTTGATGCCCAAACTGGAGATTTACTTATTATGTATCCCAGGGTGGGTGATGTTGATCAGGCTGGCCATACTGTAATTGTTGTAAATCACCTAGTCAATGGTACCGTACACTCCTTTAATGTAGATGCCTCATGGGGCACCGATATGTACGGGGAAAATGCTGGGGGTATCGCTCGAAGAACCACTTTTTTTAATACTTCATCGGGTGAATGGTCCGATAAACATCCACTTGAAGGCGACACCGTGAATCAAAATTTTAATGGCCCTTATGCAGGTCATCCAATTCAAGGGCTTTATAGGCCAATGACCAGTACTGGTGCTGAGCTAAAAGAAATTGCAGCTGATGAATTTGATATGGAATTGGAAAATGATGTAAAAACATATGAAAATAAGGAAGATGAGGTTTTTGGTAAAATTTATGAACTTAATGATTGGTCGAATGCGATCAATCAAAATAAATACTATAAAGAGAAACTTGGGTGGGGGCAATTTTATAGCTCGATAAATAATTTAGTACTTCCATACTCTGATCAAAACAGCACAAGTCTAAGTGAAGAAGCATTTGCTCGTGCTATAGCTGCTTGGCAACAGCAACAGGGGTTTGCAGTAAGTGAATCGGATGGTATTTTAGGTCAGTATACATGGAATAGAATGAAGTCAATGCTCAATTTAATTTCTCAAGTACCACCGAATACTGGTACCCTATTAGGGTCTCCAACTCCAGCAATACAGAATATTTTTAAATTCAATCAATGGCACGCCCAGAAAATCCTTGATACTATTAATTCCGGAATTATCGGCTTCAACCCTCGATTAAAATTTAATCCAAAAGTTCAACTTGAAAAAATAGTACGTGGAGAACTAATAATCAATGTCAATCCAAACTATAATTTAATTCAGATATTGCCAATCATTTATACTATTTGTGAACAAGCTAAAAAGAATAATTACAAGGAAATTTTAATTGGAAGTTTCATAAGAGAGCCAAAAGCTGATGGCACGTGCACCGGTCATTGCACAGGTCGATGTATAGATATAAACTTTAGAGGAGGTAGTTTTAATACTGTAGGTTCAATACAAATGGTAATAAATATTTTGAATTACCTGCTTGCTCTACCTTCAAATTTTAAAAAGAATTTTGGGTTTGGAATGCCGTTTCAAGGTAGTTTTTTTGGAAATAAAAATTTAAACAAATTTATAAGCACAAATCCTGAAAACCTTTTTGATCCTCAACTTAGACATTTGATCCCCCAATTAGGCATTGTATTTCCTGATAATGATAATCATTTGCATATACAAGTTGGATGGCTGTAAACAAAAACAATAAATAGCCAATGAAATAACCCCTAATAAACAAAAGCTTTCTAACAGATATTCGTTTAGAATATCTGATATGGGATAGGGCAAATATCAGTATTGATCAGTATTGAAATTGTACTGAAACAGTAGAAACACAAAAAGACATGCTTTGCAGATAACCAACTCCTTTCAATTCATGATCATAATTTTCTTTACTGCAGATCCTTTTTTGGTAACCACTTTAATCACATATCCTCCACTTGGTAAATTATCGGTATCAATAGTTTTCGTTTGATCAAGACCGGAAAATGCGTGCTCAGCTACCACCCTACCTATTAAAGAATAAATTTTTACCTGCACTCCATCGCTCACTGTTTCATTAATCTGAATATTCAATTTATTACGAGCTGGATTGGGATAGATGGTGATCGATAAAGGTTTAGGTTGATTTACGATAGCCACGCTGTTGCATGACCATTGATTGAATAAAACTTCGCCTCCGGTATAAAGATTACATTTACTATTATTCTGCCCGTATACTATGATAGAGCGCACTATGCCTATCGACGGATGAAATAAATTAGACCAGGCAGCCCCATTCCATTTGGCTAATAAATTTATAGGTTGATTACCAATGGTATTAAATCGTCCGCCGGCTAATAATTCATTATTTGTTATATACAGATCATAGATTCCAAATCCGATATTGACTCCAGTACTCATGGCGCCCCAGGTGACTCCATTCCATCGTGCTATATGTTGAGTATTAGCGATAGCATTTCCAGTATTATCATAAGCATTCAGAAATTGTCCTCCAATAATAAGATCATTGCCCATGCTGATAATGTCGTGCACTCCATCACCTGAATTGGGTGGAGTCGTAGTGATATTTACCGCTCCACTAAAGCCCAGTTTACTCCAAAAGCTTCCATTCCAGGAGGCTACATGATTAAAAGTACCTATACCAAATCTGCCCCCGGCTACCACTTGATTGGTATTATTATTTATCGCTAACGCCCGCACTTG